>NZ_JAYMYJ010000044.1:0-18299 GCF_035668035.1 Candidatus Thiothrix phosphatis
TGCGGCCATTGCGGCGTGTGGTCATCCCGGGAGAGGGTCGGCTGGCCGACCGGAACCCATTCCTCAATATCGAAGGTATATTGTGTCGCGTAACGGGGCTCCTGCCGGTAAACGGGTTGCTGGTAGGATTCGTTGTGGCATTCCTGCGAGTATTGCGGGCGGGTGCAGGTCTTGTCCTGGAAATAGCCGTTGCCAAGGTCACGGCTGCCGCAGTTGTAGGTGATGGTGCCTGTCCGCACGTTTTCGCAAACCCGCTTGGTGCGCTGTTCGTAATGGTCAAGGCGGGTTTCGTTATGGTGGAACGCCTGCGTTTGGCTGACAATGCGCCCGCCTGCCGGAACCTCCCAGGCTTTTTTGCGCTGGGTTTTGTATTCCTCCACGACAACGCTGCGCTCCCAGGAAAAGCCGCTGACGGTCACCGGGATATGGCTGGGGGTGACGGCAAGGTAAACGCCGAAGGCAGTGCTGAGCGTCAGGCCGCCCGCGATGATTTTGCCTTTGTTGCTTTTGCGGGGCGGCGGTGGGGCAGTGGGTGGGGGGGCAGCTTCTTGCGCGCTGTGCGGGATGTTTTCCGGCGTGTAAACCCGGGTTTCGTGTTCCGTGTTGTTTTCCCGGCTGGCCCCGCAAGCCTTGCAGTGGGTCGCGGTGGCAGGGTTGCCGCTGTTGCAATGCCGACAATACCAGTCAGCACCTGCGGTCGCATCGCTGATCTGGGTGAAGCCGGTGATTTCGTGGGCGTCTTTAGGCAGGTAGAAACGCACATCATCTGCACGCGGGGTATTGCACGAAGGGCAGGAACGGTTGCGCCCCAGAATGCCTTTGTTGCCACATGAAGGGCAATCCCACAGGCCTTCCCGAATACTCATTTTGTTGTTTTCCTTGTACGGCTGCCGGACGGAACCTAGCTGCCAGGGCGACGTTCACCACCCAGCAGCCCGAAGCCCTTGCCTTTGCAAGCAAACACGTTGGCGACATCCGGGTTGATTGGCATTTTGGGCAGTGTAGCGGGCTTGCCGTCCGGCTGCAAATCGGCCTGGCGCGGGTGCCAGGGCTTTCAACCCTTCACGGTTGGCACAGTCCAATATTCGCTGGGCAGATCATTCTCAACCACCCTCATACCTAGTATCCTGCACACCTTAAACCGTGCACCCAACATGCAGCAGGAACAGCATGAACAACACAACCTGGAACCTTGACGCCGCCCGCCGTTTGTACAGCATCCAGCACTGGGGCGATGGCTATTTCGACATTAATTTGGCGGGCAATGTCTCGATGCGACTGCCCGGCCAAGCTGACCGGCAACTGGATTTGCACGCCCTGGCGATGCGTGTCCATAATGAGGACGGCATGCGCTTTCCGCTGCTGGTGCGCTTCGTCGACGTGCTGCACGACCGGGTGCAACGGCTGCAAGCCGCCTTCAACAATGCGATCGCCCACTGCGGGCAAAGCAGCCGCTACACCGCCATTTACCCGATCAAGGTCAACCAGCAGCGCAGCGTGGTGCAGGAAATCCTCAAGGGCGGCGGCGCACAGGTCGGCCTCGAAGCGGGCAGCAAACCGGAACTGATGGCGGTGCTGGGTTCCGCACCTGTGGGCAGCACCATCATCTGCAACGGCTACAAGGACCGCGAATACCTACGCCTCGCCCTGATCGGGCGGCAGATGGGGCACCGCATTTTCATCGTGGTGGAAAAGCCTTCCGAATTGCAGGAAACGTTGGAGGAAGCGGCGAAACTCAGCATCGAACCGCTGCTGGGCATCCGCGTGCGCCTGTATTCGCTCGGCAAGGGCAAATGGCAGAACACCGGCGGGGAAAAGTCCAAGTTTGGCCTGTCCGCCGCGCAAGCCCTGCACATGCTCGGGCAACTGCAACAGGCGGGCAAGCTCGACTGCCTGCAACTGCTGCATTTCCACATGGGTTCGCAGATCGCCAACATCCAGGACATCCAGCGCGGCATGCGCGAAGCCAGCCGCTATTTCGCCGAACTGCACCGCCTTGGCGCGAACATCCGCGTGGTCGACGTGGGCGGCGGCTTAGGCGTGGATTACGACGGTTCGCGCTCACGCAATGACTGTTCCATCAATTACAGCTTGCAGGAATACGCCAACACCATCGTGCGCAGCGTGCAGGACGTGTGCGAGGAATACGAACTGCCGTTCCCCGATTTCGTCAGCGAATCCGGGCGCGGCATGACCGCCCACCACGCGGTGCTGGTCACCAATGTGATCGACACCGACCCGGAGCAGCCGGAAGTGGAGCCGCCATTGCTCGAGCCGCAGGATGAGGAGCCGATGATCCTGCACAACCTGTTCCGGCTGTATGAAAACCGCCGCCGCTTGCCGCCATCGGAAATCTACCACGACGCCGCCTACTGGTTGTCCGAGGCGCACGGCATGTACGCGCACGGCTCCATCGACCTCAACCAGCGCGCCCGCGCGGAAGAGTTCCACCGCGCCATCTGCCGGAAACTGCTGCGCCAGCCGGAGTTGTTCGCCGAACTCGACGCCGAAATCCAGGCGGGTTTGCAAGACAAGCTGGCGGACAAATATTTCTGCAACTTCTCGCTGTTCCAGTCGATGCCGGATGTCTGGGCAATCGAACAGATTTTCCCGATCATGCCGCTGCACCGTTTGCAGGAGCAGCCTGGGCGGCGCGCGACCATCCAGGATCTGACCTGTGATTCCGACGGCACGGTGGCGCGTTATGTGGAAAGCGGGCGGCTGGAAAGCACGCTGCCGTTGCATGCGCTGAACAAGGGCGAACCCTACCTGCTGGGCATTTTTATGGTTGGCGCGTATCAGGAAATCCTCGGCGACCTGCACAACTTGTTCGGCGACACCGACTCCATCAATGTGGAGCTGCTGCCGGAAGGCGGCTATGCATTGTCCGAACCGGAACGCGGCGACACCATTGATGAACTGTTGCGCTACATCCACTTTGAGCCGAAGGATCTGCTGGCGCAGTGCCGCCGCAAGCTGGCCGCGGCAGTTGACGATCCGGAACGGCAAAAAATGTTGTTGCGTGAAATAGAAGCGGGTTTGATCGGTTATACTTACCTGGAAGATTAACCTAAAAAGACAATGGGGAACGCATGGAATACGTACTGATGGGCGCATTTGCCTTGGGAGTGCTGCTGTTTTTGGCGGGCTGGTTATTTTTTGCGGCCGCTGGGTTCCAGCGTCACCCGTTGACTGGCTTGCTGACCTTGATGCCGGGCGTCAATATCGTGGCGTTGCCATCGTTATGGCATAAAGTGTCGGGTTGGGTCATCACCGCTGTTGTCGGTGCCGTGCTGGCGGTCATTGCTTGGTTCGCGGGCGCTGACACCCATGTGTATGAGCGGATTCGGGGTATGGGCGTCGCAGTGCATGCTCCCCAACCTGCCAGCACCCAAGCTGAAACGCCCGCCGCTCCGGCGGAGCCTGCCGTCCAAACGGTCGCCATTCCGGCGGAAGCCCGCAGCAAGCCGGATATTCCGGCTGAGGAAGCCAAGCCTGCCGGGGCGGCTGCGCCGCAAGCGGCCCCAACGCCGCCTGCGCCGCCACCTGAACCTGCCAAACCCTTACCAGTGACTAAAGATTTACCTGCCGCCGCCTTGTTCCATGTGGTGTTTCAAGACATCGCCGTCAGCAAGTTGGCTGACAGTGCAGGCCAGTACGTGCGGGTTGTCCAACAGGATGGGCATCAGCGGGAAGGCAAGGTGCAGAGCGCATCCGCAGACGCCATTGAATTGGAGGAGCGCGTGAACAAGACCAGCACCACGCTGACGCTCAAGCTGTCGGGCATCCGTTCCGCCGCCATCATGATCCACAAGGGGGAGGAGTAAGCCTATGCAGTGCTACGTTTACCGCAGCCGCCGCAAACCCGGTTCGTACCTGTTCCTGCCAGAAAAGGGCGACTTCGGACGGGTGCCGGATGTGTTGCTGAAGATTTTTGGCGAGCCGGAGTTTTCCTTCGATTTTCAATTGGGCGCCGAACGCAAGCTGATGTTGAAGGTGGAGGCGGCTGAAGTCCGTCGGGTGTTGCAGGAAAACGGTTTCTTCCTGCAATTGCCGCCCAGCGACGAGGAAAACATCACCCTTCAAGGATGAGGGCAACGCACAGGAGCGGCAAATGGGCCAGGAAATCGCCACAGACCATTTCACGCCGGAAGATTGGCGCGAGTACGCCGCCCGTCTAAACGCCGAAACCCGTTTGTTGCGGGAAATGCTGGACGACGGGGCGTTTTCCGGCCAGCCTGAAATGGGCGGTTTTGAACTGGAAGGTTGGCTGGCGGATGGGCATTTCCGCCCAGCCCCGCTGAACGCCCAGTTTCTGCAAGCCCTGGATACGCCCCTGGCGACCACCGAACTGGCGCAATTCAACATCGAATTCAATACTCCGCCGCGCCATTTGACTGGCGCCGTTTTCAGCGAATTTGAACAGGCGTTGCGGCAATTGTTGGGGCAGGCGGACAGTGCGGCGCAGCAAGTGGGCGCGCAGCTTTTGCTGACCGGGATCCTGCCCAGTGCGGAGCCGGGGGATTTCTGCCTGGAAACCATGACGGACTCCAACCGTTACCATGCGCTCAATGCCGAAATCCTCAAGGCGCGCCATGGCCGTCCGTTGCGGCTGGAAATCGACGGTCGCGAATCCTTACGCTTGCGGCATGACAGCGTGATGCTGGAGGCGGCCACCACTTCTTTCCAAGTCCATTTGCAGGTTCCGGCGGAGACGGCGCACCATTTCTATAACGCGGCGATTATCGCGTCCGGCCCGGTGCTGGCGGCGGCGGGCAATTCGCCGTTCCTGTTTGGCCGTTCGTTGTGGCAGGAAACCCGCATCCCGCTGTTTGAGCAGGCGGTCGACGCCGGGCGCGAGTATCCCGCGCGGGTCAGTTTCGGCTCCGGATTCGCCGACAAAAGCATTGCGGAATGTTTCGAGGAAAACGCCGCCATTTATCCGGTGCTGTTGCCAATGCTGCTGGACAAGCCCGCCGAGCGTTTTGCCCACCTGCGCCTGCACAATGGCGTGATCTGGCGCTGGAACCGTCCGCTGGTGGGCTTCGGCCCGGACGGCGCGCCGCATATCCGTATCGAGCACCGCATCCTGCCTGCCGGGCCCAGCGTGCCGGACATGCTGGCCAATGCTGCGCTGTTCTACGGTCTGACCCGCTATCTGGGCGCGCAATTGTGCGCAGGCGAACCTTTGCCGATGGCCTTCGCCACCGCGCGGGAAAATTTCTACAACGCCGCCCGCCTGGGGTTGGAGACGCCGTTGCGCTGGAACCGCCAGGAATGGCTGGCGACCAGCCTGTTGCTGGATGAGCTGTTGCCTATCGCGGCGGAAGGGCTGGAGCAATTGGGGATCGCTGAAGCCGACATCCGCCATTACCTCAGCATTCTCGCCGCCCGTATCGAAAGCGGGCAAACCGGCGCGGTGTGGCAGCAGCGCCATTGGCAACGCACACAAGGCGATTGCCGCCGCCTGTTGCTGGATTACGCCCGTTTGCAGCATACTCATACACCTGTCCATACTTGGGCGCTGGATTGCTGAGAACACGACCACCATGTTGACATTGACTGAAATTGACTCTATCCCAGCGGGCTTTTTCGGGCTGAAAAACCCCCGCGAACTGCATACCCTGATGCCAAACCCGACCCTGTTGCATCTGCAAGGCAGGCGGGAGCCGCGCCTGTTCGTTTCCATTTTGCTGCATGGCAATGAGGACACCGGCTTTTTCGCCATCCAGCAATTGCTGCGCAAATACCAGGGACAGCCGTTGCCGCGTTCGCTGACGGTGTTTTTCGGCAATGTCGAGGCGGCCACGTTTGGGATGCGGCGGCTGGAAGGCCAGCCCGATTACAACCGCGTGTGGCCGGGCGGCGACCTGGACGGTTGCGATGAAGCCGAACTGATGCGGCAGGTGACTGAAATTGTGGCGGAAAAAGGCTTGTTTGCCAGCATCGACGTGCACAACAACACCGGCAAGAATCCGCATTACGGCTGCATCAATGTGCTGGATAACCGTTCGCTGCAACTGGCGCGGCTGTTTTCCAATATTGTGGTGTTCTTCGAAACCCCACGGGGCGTGCAGTCGATGGCGATGGCGCAATATTGCCCCGCCGTGACGGTGGAGTGCGGCAAGCCGGGCGTGGCGCAGGGCGTGGAGCATGTGCTGGAGTTCCTCGACGCCGCGTTGCATTTGCAGGCGTTGCCGGATCATCCGCTGCCGCCGCATGATGTCAATGTTTACCAGACCGTGGCGCGCGTCACCTTGCCGCCGGAATACACCTTCAGCTTCAGCAACCCGGACGCCGACATCCATTTGCCGCCAGCGCTCGACCAATACAACTTTTCGGAATTGCCAGCGGGCACGGTGTTCGCCAGCACGGCCCATCCTGACGCTGGCCTGCAAGCCTGGGATGATGAAAATGTCGAGGTTGGCGAGTATTTCTTTGCCCGCGACAACGGCGGCATCGAACTCCGGCAACCGCTGATGCCTGCGATGCTGACCTTGGATGAAACCATCATCCGCCAGGATTGCCTGTGTTACCTGATGAAACGTTTGCCACTGGAGCCGCACCATGAGCGTTAAGCCGTTTGAAGAGCATGTCCCCGACATTCACCCTGAAGCCTATGTCGACCCGGCGGCGTATGTCAGTGGGCAAACCACCCTGGGCGAAGGCTCCTCGGTGTGGCCGATGGCGGTGGTGCGCGGCGACATCAATGTCATCCGCATTGGCAGGCTGACCAATGTGCAGGATGGGGCAGTGCTGCACGTCACCCACGGCGGCGAATATTCGACCCCGGAAGGCCGCCCGTTGACCATCGGCGATGAAGTCACCATCGGCCACCGGGCGGTGCTGCACGCCTGCACCATTGGCAACCGTTGCCTGGTTGGCATGGGCGCCATCGTTTTGGACGGCGCGGTGGTGGAAGATGAGGTGATGATTGGCGCGGGCAGCTTGGTTCCCCCTGGCAAACGGCTGGCAAGCGGCCACCTGTACGTCGGCAACCCGGTGAAGCAGGCGCGCCCGCTGACGGAAAAAGAAAAAGCCTACTTCAGCTATTCCGCCGCTTATTACGCAAGGCTAGCAGGGCGGACGCGGAATTCAGGGTGAACAATCCGCCCTTAAGGCGGTTGTTTGCTCCAGGTTTGTATTGCGCAGGATTCTTCTGTTGACCTGAGAGCAACTCTCAGGTTGTACACTCATCCCCAGGATTTTCATCAGGGAGACGTGTATGTTGACCGTTGCGGAAATGGCCGCTGAAAGCGGCGTCAGCCCCCACACCGTCCGCTATTACATCAAGGAAGGGCTGATCAACCCCGCCGCCCAAGCTGACAACAGCTACCGCCTGTTCACCCGGCAGGATGTCACCCGCCTGCGCTTCATCCGCATGGCCAAGACGCTTGGTTTTACCCTGAATGAAATCCGCCAGATTCTGGAGCATGCCAACGTCGGCGAATCGCCTTGTGCGGACGTGCGCGAAATCATCCAGCGCCATATCGTCGAAAACCGCCAGAAAATCCAGGAGCTGCAATCCCTGCAAATCCGCATGGAGCAGGCGCTGGAAAAATGGCAGGATATGCCCGACAAAACCCCGGATGGCGCAAGCATCTGCCATCTGATCGAATCCATGAGCAACACAACAGGAGACGGAACATGAAATTCAAAGTGGAAAAAATGATGTGTGGCGGCTGCGTCAACAACGTCAAAACCAAGCTGGAAGCACTGGATGGCGTCACCAGCGCCAAGGTTGAGCTGGAATCCGCCAGCGCCGAAGTTGAAGGCAGCGTGGATGCGCAAACCGTAGTCGACACCCTCAGCGCTGCCGGTTACCCCACCACCTTGCAGGAAGACTGACAGGAGCCAGCATCATGTCCGAGCAAACCATCCGCCTCTCTGTCACCGGCATGATGTGCGCCGGGTGCGTGAGTGCTGTTGAAACCGCCCTGCAAGCGGTGACCGGCGTCACCCAGGCCAATGTCAACCTGGCCGAGCGCACCGCCATGGTGACCGGTGATTTCGACCCCAATGCTGCTGTGCAAGCCATCAAAGGGGCAGGGTTCACCGCCGCCGTCATGCAAGGCCGCGCCGCCGAAGCCGAAAAGGCAGCCCACGAAGCGGCGCATTACCAGCAATTGTGGAAGCGCGTGTGGGTGGCCGGGGTGCCGGGCGCATTCCTGATGGTTGGCGACATGGTGCTGGGCATCCTGCCCGGCATGGAAGGTGCGGGCCGCTGGTTCTGGCTGCTGACCGGTCTGGTCACGTTGGGTGTCATGATTTATTCCGGCGGGCATTTCTACAAAGGCGCATGGCAGCAGCTCAAGCATCGCAGCAGCAATATGGATACGCTGATTGCGCTCGGCACCGGCACCGCGTGGCTGTATTCCATGCTGGTGGTGCTGTTCCCGAACATCGTGCCTTCGCTGGCCCGCCATGCCTATTTCGAAGCCGCACTGGTGATTATTGCGCTGGTCAGCTTCGGCAATGCGCTGGAAATGCGCGCACGCGGGCGCACTTCCGAAGCCATCAAGAGCCTGATGAAACTGCAACCACCGATTGCCCACGTCATCCGCAATGGCGAGGAACTGGATTTGCCGCTGGAAGAAGTCGGGCTGGAAGAAACCCTGCGGGTGCGTGCAGGCGAAACCATCCCGCTCGATGGCAAGCTGCTGGAAGGCCAGTCGCATGTGGATGAGTCCATGCTCACGGGGGAATCCGCGCCCGTCGCCAAGAATCCGGGCGATGCAGTGACTGGCGGCTCCATGAACGGTTCCGGCAGTTTCCTGATGCAGGTCAGCCATATTGGGGCGGATACGGTGTTGGCGCAGATCATCGACATGATCCGCAAGGCGCAAAGCTCCAAGCCGCAGATTGCACGGCTGGCGGATAAGGTCGCGTCAGTGTTCGTGCCGGTGGTGGTTTCCATCGCCATCCTCACTTTCGGGTTGTGGTACTGGCTGGGGCCGGAACCCTCCTTAAGTTATGCGCTGGTCACCTCCATGACCGTGCTGGTGATTGCCTGCCCGTGTGCGCTGGGGCTGGCCACGCCGATTGCGGTGATTGCCGGGGTTGGCAAGGCGGCGCAGTCGGGCATCCTGATCCGTAATGGCGAAGCGCTGCAACAAGCCGCCAAGCTCGACACCATTGTGCTCGACAAGACCGGCACCATTACCCTGGGCAAGCCGACCCTCAACGCTATCCACACGGCTGATGGGCAGGAGGCTGACCGCTTGCTGCAAATCACCGCCAGCCTGGAGCGCGGTTCGGAGCATCCGCTGGGCGCGATCATCCGCGCCGCCGCCCAAGACAAGGGCTTGGCGGATTTGCCAGTAACAGGTTTCAACGCACTTGCCGGACATGGCTTGCAGGCCACGATAGAAGGGCAAACCTATTTCGTTGGCAACACCCGCCTGATGCAGCAGCAAGAGCTGACGCTGGATAGCTGGCAAACCCATTTGCAGGCACTCGACCAGCAAGGCCAAACCCCGGTATTCCTGGCCGACAGCCAGCAGGTTCTGGCGCTGTTCGGCATTGCTGACACCATCAAACCGGATGCGCTGGCAAGTATCCAACGCCTGCAAGCGCAAGGTCTGGAAGTCATTATGCTGACCGGCGACCGGCGTGAAGTGGCGGAACACATTGCGCAACAGGTCGGCATTCAAACCCTGCATGCCGAAGTGTTGCCCGCCGACAAATCCCAGGTCGTGGCTGATCTGCAAGCGCAGGGTCGCAAGGTGGCGATGGTCGGCGATGGCGTGAATGACGCCCCCGCACTGGCTCAGGCTGATGTTGGGGTTGCCATCGGTGCAGGTACGGATGTGGCGATTGCTGCCGCCGACATTACCCTGATGGGCAGTTCGCTACGGGGTATTGCGGACGCCATCACCATATCCAAGGCAACCAACCGCACGATCTGGCAGAACCTGTTTGGCGCATTCGTCTACAACTCGCTGGGGATTCCGGTCGCGGCGGGAATTTTGTACCCGTTTACCGGGCTGCTGCTGAACCCGATGATTGCAGGGGCGGCGATGGCATTGTCATCCGTGACCGTGGTGACCAATGCCAACCGGCTTGCGCGGTTGAACGTTTCCAATCAGCCGAAAAGCGGGTTGGGTATCGAAATCTCCGATAATAATTAACAAGAAAAATCGTTATACGCTCAGTTGTCGCCTCAATAAAATGCATTGGCTGCACCGCTGCAATGCTAATGCACCAATAAAGGTCAAAACTGGGAGACGTTGAATGTCGAGGAAGCAGGAATTCTTGTCACTGTTTGCGTTGGGGCGCGCCGACCATCTGGAAAAATGGATTTCGGCGCTGGGCGGCCTGGTCAGTTTGGGCGGCATCCTGCTGATCAGCCACGCCAGCCTGGGGTTGGAAGGCGCCTCTACCCTGGTCGCTTCCATGGGCGCTTCCGCCGTGCTGCTGTTCGCTGTGCCGCATGGCCCGTTGTCGCAGCCTTGGCCGTTGCTGGGCGGGCATACGGTTTCCGCGCTGATCGGCATAAGTTGCGCAAAACTCTTGCACGACCCGGTATTGGCTGCCGCTTTGGCGGTCGCGCTCGCCATTGGCGCCATGCATTACCTGAACTGCATCCATCCGCCCGGCGGGGCTACGGCGTTGAGCGCTGTTGTCGGTGGCGAGGCCGTGCATCAGCTTGGCTACCAATATTTGCTGACGCCGGTCATGTTCAACGCTGTCACCATTTTGCTGATCGCTGTCCTGTTCAATTATCCGTTTCACTGGCGGCGCTACCCCGCCGTCTTCAGGCGTCAGACCTGACTATAATCCGTTTCATGGATATTGATCAGGTTCGCACCTTTCTCGCCGTCGCCGCCAATGGCAGCTTTCTGGAAGCGGCTTCCCGCCTGTATGTCACCCAGTCCACCGTCAGCGCCCGCATCCAGAATCTGGAGGCTTACCTGCGCACCAGGCTGTTTGTGCGCAACCGTTCCGGCGCGACGCTGACGCCAGCAGGGAAACGTTTCCTGCGCCACGCCAAGACCCTGCTGCTGACGATGGAGCAGGCGCGCCACGATGTGGGGTTGCCTGGGCGTTACCGCGCCACGTTGACGGTCGGCGCGCGCATTGCCTTGTGGGACGCGGCCTTGCTGCCGCGCTGGGTGGGGCGGATGCGTACACGGATGCCGGATGTGTCCATCCGCAGTGAAATCGGTTTTGAGGAAGACTTGATGCGCCGCCTGACGGAGGGCACGCTGGACATTGGCCTGATGTATACCCCGCAGCACAACCCTGGCTTGCAGGTGGAGCATCTGTTCGATGAAACCCTGGTGCTGGTTTCCTCCGACCCCGGCAAGCCCTGGCCAGATGAAAATTATGTGTATGTGGATTGGGGGCCGGGCTTCTATGCGGAACACAGCAACAGTTTCCCGGAGCTGGAGCGCCCGGCGCTGCTGGCGAATATCGGTTGGCTGGCGATACAACTGGTGCAGGAAAACGGCGGCTCCTGTTTCCTGCCCCAGCGGATGGCGGATGAAATCACCGCCGCCGGGAAACTGGGCAAAGTGCCGGGCAGCCCGCAGTTCCGCTTGCCCGCCTATGTGATTTATTCCAGCAACGCCGACAGTGGTGAATACCAGCAGGCGGTGGACATCCTGCGGGAAGTGGTGGCGGAAATGACCACGCTTTAGCCGGTGCTCCAGGCGCGCGGGCGTTGCATGCCAGCGATCTTGCACGTCTGTTTCACATAACCGTAGGGGAACAACTGGAACAGTTGCTGTTTGGCTGTTTTCTTATCGATGTTTTGCGCCTGGGCCATGTGGCTGGCGACGTGGCGGATATCGGGGATAATTTTGTGTTCTTCCCAATAGCCACGCACAAATTCCAGAATTGGCCAGTGCCTTTCCGCCAGTTCGATATTTTCCTCAGCGGCCAGTTCAGCGGCAATATCGGCGTCCCACTCTTCGGGGTGTACCAGGTAACCTTCGGCGTCGCGTTGGCAGGTGATTTGGGTTTGCATGGCGTTTCTCCGTGGTGTTGGATGGGTTCAGGTTAGCAGGCACTTTTGACCCGCACATAACGAATTTTTTCAGCCTTTCATATCGGTAGTGTCGATATGAAAAGGAAGAAAACGGGTGCTGGCCTTTCCCGCAGGCAGTTTTCCCGATTAGTCTTGCCTGGAGTCCAGGTGTAACATCCCATTGGTTTCCGTTTGGACGCCATGATTTTGACAGGAAGGACGATATGACGCAGGCAGTTGCACGCATTGGCATTTTGACCGTTTCCGACCGCGCCAGCCGGGGGGAATATGAAGACAAGGGCGGCCCGGCCATCCAGGCATGGTTCAGCCGGGTGCTGACGACCCCGTGGGAGGCAGTGGCGCGGGTGATCCCCGATGAGCAGCCGTTGATTGAGGCGGCGTTGTGTGAGCTGGCGGATGTGGAAGGGTGCGGCCTGATCGTCACCACCGGCGGCACCGGGCCAGCCCTGCGGGATGTGACGCCGGAAGCGACCGAGGCGGTGTGCGGTAAAATGATGCCGGGTTTTGGCGAACTCATGCGCATGGCTTCCCTGAGATTTGTGCCGACCGCGATCCTGTCGCGCCAGACCGCTGGCATTCGCGGACGCAGCCTGATTGTCAATCTGCCGGGCAAGCCATCGGCGATTGACGACTGTTTGCAGGCGGTGTTCCCCGCCATTCCCTATTGCCTGGATTTGATCGAAGCCGCTTGGCTGGATTCTGATCCGCAACTGTGCAAGGCGTTCCGTCCAGCCCATGCCAAGCGCCCTTAAGGCTTTGCCGGATTTCCTGCCTGCCTATCTGGGCGGCGCGCTGAACACCGGCCTGTTGCTGTTGGACATCCTGATTATTGCTGTCCTGTTGCCGACAGTGGTGCAGCAGCGGCGGGAATCTGGGGCGACGCTGGCGTGGGTGCTGGTGATTGTGCTGCTGCCGTTCATTGGCCTGCTGGCGTTCTGGCTGCTGGGTTCCACCCGCCTGCATTTGCGTCGCCGCAAACGCCGCAAAGTGGAGGAAAAACTGTCGCAGGCGCTGGATCGGCTGCAAACGGGGCCGAGCGGGGAGAGCCGGATCAACGGTGTTTCCCCGTCCTTGCTGAAGTTGGCGCGGGCGCTGGATGACGTTGGCCCGCTGGCAGGCAACGCCGCCGACATCATGCGCGATGGGAAGACGGTGTTCGCCGCGCTGGAACAGGCTTTTGCGGCGGCGGAGCACCATATCCATCTGGTTTACTACATCTGGGAGCCTGACTATACGGGCGGACGTATGCGGGATGCACTGATCCGGGCGGCGCAACGTGGGGTGGAGGTTCGGCTGCTGGTGGATGATGTCGGCTCACGGCAGGCGGGCAGGCGCTTTTTCGCCCCATTGCGGGCGGCGGGCGGGCGGGTCGAACGGTTCCTCAAGGTGAGCTTTTTCAGCCGCCGCCTGAACCTCAATAACCGTAATCACCGCAAGCTGGTGGTGATTGATGGAAGGCTGGCGTTTACCGGCGGGATGAATGTGGGGGATGTGTACGCTGGCAGGGGGGAGCCGTGGGAGGATTTGCATGCCTGCTTGCAGGGGCCGGTCGTGTGCGCCTTGCAGGAAGTGTTCTGTCAGGACTGGTATCACGCTACGAACGAGAACTTGGTTAGCGAAGCCTATTTCCCCGTTATTGCCGAAACCGGCGATATATGTGCGCAGTTTCTCGCCAGCGGCCCCGCCGATGAACGTTGGCAGGCCATCCATACCCTGCTGTTTGCCGCCATGAATCTGGCAAGCGGGCGCATCTGGATTGAAACCCCGTATTTTGTCCCTGACCGCCCGATCCTGCTGGCGTTGCAGACGGCGGCGCTGCGTGGCGTGGATGTGCGCCTGCTGCTGCCGGGGCGTTCCGACCATCCGCTGGTGTTGTACGCAGGGCGCTCTTTTGTGGATGAACTGCTGCTGGCGGGTGTGCGGGTGTTCGAAATGCACCGGGTGATGCCCCACGCCAAGGCGGTCATGATCGACGGCGACTTCGCAACGCTGGGTTCGGCGAACATGGATCAGCGCAGTTTCCGCCTCAATTTCGAGGGCAATGTGTTCTTTTATGGCAGTGAAATCGCAGGCAAGCTGGAGCAGGATTTCCTGGCGTTGTGCCAAAATGCGCAGGAAGTGACGGTGCAGCAACGCAAATATTTGCCGAAAAATCGCCGTTTGGCTGAAAATATCGCACGTTTACTGTCCCCATTATTGTAAGCGTTTGATATTTTATGTTAACTTGTTGATATTAAGCTATCATAATGGAAGTCAGGGTATGCAGCCATTGCCCTATTATCTCGGTCTGCCCTTGTGGGCGAATGCGCGCTGGAAAGGGATGCTGTTCAGCACAGACGCCAGGCCTGCGGAGTTCCTCGCCCAATACGCCAAGGTGTTCAACGCAGTGGAGGGGAACACCACATTTTATTCCGTACCCTCGCCAGAGATGGTGTTGCGTTGGGCAAGCGCCACGCCGGAAAACTTCCGCTTCAGTTTTAAATTTCCCCGCACCATTACCCATCAGCAGCACTTGATCCATGTGGCGAAGGAAACACAGGAGTTTTTGCAACGCCTGGAGCCATTGGGCCAGCGGTTGAGCGGGCTGATGGTGCAGCTGCCCGCTTCCTTTTCACCGGCGGAGACGCCGTTGCTGGAATCTTTCCTGCGCCGCCTGCCTGCAGATTACCATTATGCGGTGGAGGTGCGGCATCCGGCTTTTTTTACCCAGGTCAGTACGCGCGCCGCCTATAATGCCTTGCTGGAAAAGTTGGGGATGAATAGGGTGATTTTTGAAAGCCGCCCGGTGCATGCGGCTCTGCCGTTGGACGTGGCCACCCGTGAAGCGCAGGAGCGCAAGCCGCGTTTGCCCGTGCAGCTGGATTCGACGGCTGGACAGCCTGTATTGCGCTACATCGGTCATCCTGAACTGGAAGCCAATCATCCTTGGCTGGATCGCTGGGTGGCGCAGACCGCCCGTTGGCTGGCGGAAGGCAAACGTCCGCACATTTTTTTACATACCCCTGACAATCATTTGGCACCGGAATTGGCACGCATGTTCCACTCACAATTGCAACGGCGGATTCCAGGCTTGGCCAGTTTGCCGACACTTCCGGCGGCGGTGGGGCAGGTTAGTTTGTTGTAAAAAAATGGGTGTTCAGGTTGCTTGCCGACAGGGGTTCTGCTATCCTTGCGCGCCTTTAGAGTTCAAGAATCGCAGAATTTGGAGTATCCCAATGTCTCGTGTATGCCAGGTAACAGGTAAGCGTCCGATCACAGGTAACAACGTGTCGCACGCCAACAACAAGACCAAACGCCGTTTTCTGCCCAACCTGCATTCAAAACGCTTCTGGGTTGAGAGTGAGGATCGTTGGGTCAGTCTGCGTGTTTCTACAAAGGGTATGCGCATCATCGATAAGAAAGGTATTGACGCCATTCTTGCCGACATTCGCGCCCGTGGCGAAAAAATTTAACTGACGGAGGCGACAGCAAATGGCTAAGAAAGGTGGTCGTGATAAAATCAAGCTGGTTTCTTCCGCTGGAACTGGTTTTTACTATACTACAACCAAAAATAAGCGTACTACGCCTGACAAGTTAGAGTTCAGCAAGTACGATCCGGTTGTGCGTAAGCATGTAATGTTCAAGGAAGCCAAGATCAAGTAACTGACTGGTTTCCTGCGATTCTTTCCAAAGCCCGGCTCGTCGCCGGGTTTTTGCGTTGTGGAAAATGCCATGGAAAACGGTTTAATGTGGGTCATTATGGGAATCAGCCTCTTGTTTTTGTTGGTTCCTGTGATGGTTGGGCTGCTGATTTCACCCTATCAGCAGGTGACGCGGGTTGAGCTGATCAAGGCTCCGGCGGATGAGGTGTGGAGCGCGCTGACCGATTTGCCGCGTCAGACGCAGTGGCGCGCCGATTTGAAAAGCATGCAGATGATTGATGACGATGCAGGCTTACGTTGGGTTGAGCAGTCTGTGCATGGCCCAGCCATTACCTTGCGTAAGATCAAGGAAACACCCTTGAAGGAACTGTTGCTGGAGATGCGCCAGCGCGGCAGCAAAGGCACCCGGCAGGCGCGCCTGAACGCAGTGCCCGGTGGCACGCGCGTCACTTTTACCGAAATGCTGGAAACCCGCCCTCCTTGGTTGCGGATTAAGGCGCGTATGGGAGGGGGGCCTGACCGTAACCTGGATCACTTTATCCAACAGTTAAAGGCCAGGTTCACTGCCTGAAGCAGTCCAGGCTCACAGCGGTCAAAGTTTCTTGGGGCAGGGTGGAACGCTTGGCCAGTTCCGCCAGGGATTCCGACAGCCCTGGATAGGGGAGTGCGGGCGCGATTTCCGCTAGAGGATACAGTACGAAAGGATAGGCCAGAATGTCCTGATGGGGCAGGTTTTGCTCCGGAATAATCAGGCCATCATACAGCAACAGATCAACATCCAGCGTTCTCGAGCTGAATTTCTTTTCGTTGCGGTTTCTGCCTTGCTTGCTTTCCAGATTGCGCAGGTATTGTTTTAACGTTCCGGGCGATAAGCTGGTTGTAAAACCTGCCGCCAGATTGAGAAAAGGTGCGCCGCTGAAGCCCTCAGCCGGTGTTTGATATACGCGGGAAAACACCGTATCAGGAAAGTCCTGCTGTAGTTGCTGTGCGCAAGCGCAGATGTTGGCAGCTGGATTGATGTTGCTGCCCAGGCTTACGTAGACGCCCGCCATTCCCGGTTTCCCCGTTCGATCTGCACACCTACTTCACTAGAGCCGCGAACTGCACCCGGTTTGCCTACAGTGACCCGAACCCAGGGCGTATGCAGTTCCTGCATTAGGGTGGAGGCAATGGTTTCTGCCAGGCGTTCAACCAGTTCGTAATGGCTATCTTTCACCAGTTGGGAGACCCGCTGGGCGGCGATTTTGTAGTTGAGGGTGTCTTGGATGTTGTCGCTGGCTGCGGGGATGCGGTTGTCCCATGCCATTTCCAGGTCAATGCGAATCTTTTGCTGGATGCGTTTTTCCCATTCGTAGATGCCGATCCGGGCTTCCAGAATCAGGTTGCGCACATAGACTATATCCATAGCTTGCTCTTATGGTCAGGGGAAGGAATGGATTGTAATACAAAAAACCCATCCCCTGTAGCAGGGGCATGGGTCAAAGAAACGGCGTGTAATGACGGATTAGGTGTTAGTGAGCCAATTGCCACTGGCCATAGTTGTCCTGACAGGCTTTGGTTTGGATGTTTTGCTGTCTGCCATCAATCACGCCGGAAATCGTGACAGGTCGGCACAATGCCTGCTGGTTATTGTAGTTGGCGCGGTAAACCTGCCCTGGGGTGACATTGTATTGGTTGCCAGTTGAGGTGTTGGACCAACTGACTGGGCGGCCAGAGTAAACCGCTTGCCCCAAGTATTGTTGGTCACGGCTATCCAGTTGGGCCCCCCATTGGCTGCCGAGGTAGCTGCCCAACATGGTGCCAAGGATAGTCATGGCCGTTTGGCCTTCCCCATGGCCGAACTGGTTACCTGCCACACCACCTAAAACTGCGCCAAGCATTGCGCCGGTCTGGGCGTTATTGATGGGGGCGGTGCCTACACATCCCGCTAGCGCCAGTGACGACGCCAGTGTTGCGGCCGCTAAGGATCGGGTAATTGACATCTTCATCGGGACACTCCTTTCTCGTATCTAAAGTGGGGGGCGGCTGTTCCTCGCCGCCCGCCTGGATGGAACCTTCTTAGTAGCCCCGGTTGTAGTAGGGCTGTGGCTGTTGTTGATAGTACGGGCCCTGTTGCGCGCCCATCTGGCCACCAATGTAGCTGCCTGCCATTGTGCCTGCAATAGTGGCGGCAGTCTTGCCGTCGCCTTCACCAAACTGGTGGCCGACAACACCGCCCAGCACTGCCCCTGTCATGGCGCCGGTTTGAGTGGTGCTCATCGGCGTACCGCAAGCGCTCAATGCAGCGGCCAGTGCGATTGCACTTAAGGAATAAGTAAAGGTTTTCATCTATTAGCTCCTTGTAAGCATCTGTTTGTATTGGCATTAGCCAGGTTTTTTTAAGCTCTGGTGTCTTGTTAGACTGAGAATGGATTGAGTGGTTCAGGAACTCTGTCATTATTTTTGTATTTGGCAGATAAATATTCCATGCCCCACTGATATTTTCCAACAGATGTGGGTGTTGATGCCAGTAAAATTTTATGCGTAGGTTTTTGCGGAAATGATATGTGCAGAAAGGGCAGTAATTTGAAGAATATGCGATCAATTTTTGCACGATTATTCTATAAGAAAAATTAGTAAGTATCCCCCGGCAAAGCCGGGGGCTTTAGAATATGTGAGCCGCTCAA
>NZ_JAYMYJ010000045.1:0-18127 GCF_035668035.1 Candidatus Thiothrix phosphatis
CAATGACCACCCGGTGGCTGCCCGCCTGCACACTGGCCTTTCCAACCAGATGACCAACGTGGTGCTGTGGGATTCGTTAATCTCTGACATGCCGCTGCGGGGTGATGGCGTTGCCCTGATCGTGCGCACCCACGGCGGTGAATTCGTCGGCCTGATCCACATCCCGCGCCAACGGTGCAGCATCTGGCGGCGCACTAACGGGGAAGTGGCATACACCTGCACACTGGAAAACGGCAAGCAGGTGACACGGCAGGCGGCGGATGTCCTGCATGTGCCAAACTTCGGCTTCAATGGCCTGCACGGGGTCAGCACGCTGGCCTATGCGGCGGGGACGGTGGGCATCGGCATTGCGGCAGACCAGTACAGCAGCGATTTCTTCAACAACAACAGCACCCCGAACGGCTATCTAAAGTTCAACAAGCGCGTCACTGACGATGTGGCAAAGTTCCTGCTGGACTACTGGGAACAGCGCCACATGGGGGCTGGTAAGCGCCACCGTACCGCCATTGTGCCGGACGGGGGCGAGTGGATAGCCACCGGCATTTCACCCAGTGACGCGCAACTGATCGAGTCACGCCGCTTCCAGGTCAACGACATTGCCCGCTTCTTTGGCGTACCCCTGCACCTGATGCAGGAGATGGACAAGTCCAGTTCATGGGCAACCGGCCTTGAACAACAGAACCTTGCCTTCATCCTCTACACGTTGCAGCCCTACCTTGCCCGGATTGAGCAAGAACTGACAACCAAGCTGCTGTCAGGTGGGCTGCAAGTCCGTTATGACGCCGCCGCCCTGCTGAAGGCTGACGCCAAAACACGCTATGAGGCGTGGGGGTTGGCGCTGGGGGGGAACCAGATGCCTGGCTGGATGACCATCAACGAAGTACGCCGGAATGAATCTCTCCCACCCATTGCGGGCGGGGATGAATTGTATTCGCCATTGACCAAGGGGACAGACCCAAATGCACAGAAAACTGCTTGACCTGTACATGCGCAACCAGGGGCGGCAAAAGCAAGCCCCTGCCGGGTTCGCATCCCAAGGCAACGCCTTGTTGCTGGAAGTGACCGATGTCATTGATGACTGGTACGGGTTCAACGCCACTGACGCGGCGGCGGCGGTGCGCCGGGGTGGGTTCGACACGGTGGATGTTGTCATCAATTCACCGGGCGGGGATGTGTTCACCACCGTGGCACTGGTTGCTGCGCTGCGCTCTTGTGGCAAGCCGGTCAATGTTGACATCACGGGTGTGGCTGCCAGCGCCGCCAGTGTGCTTGCCATGGCAGGCACAAGCCGCCGTATCTACACCGGGGCCATGCTGATGTACCACCGTGCATGGACGCTGGCGGTGGGCAATGCCAACGACATGCGTGATGTTGCCAGCCTGCTGGACAAGCTGGACGGGCAACTGGCGGCAGAATATGACCGCGTGACCAGCCGTGGCACGGATGTGCTGCTGGCAAGCATGGACAAGGATACGTGGCTGACCGCAACGGAAGCCCTTGAGCAGCAGTTTGTGACTGAGGTTTATGGCCTGCCGGAAGACAACCCCATGGCGCTGGCAACCTTTGACCTGTCCGTTTACGACAATGCCCCCGCCGTGCCAGCCCTGCCGGACATGGCGGCACACCGGGCGCACCTTGAGCGCCGCCTTTCCCTTTATACCCATTAGGATACCAAAATGCCTACGATCCAACAGTTGCGCGAAAAGCGCACCGCCGCCGCCGCCGAAGCCCGCGCATTGCTTGACAGCGTGGAAGGCAAGGACTGGGGTGCAGACCATGATGAAAAATATCAGGCCATCCTTGCCGACATTGACAAGACCGACAAGCAGATTACCCGTGAAGAACAGGCGTTGGCGCTGGAAGCCTCCAGCCGTCAGGTTATTGAACAGCGGGCTGGCCGCAACGGCGCGACCTTGCAGGCCGCTGCTGATGAAACCAATGTTGAATCGGTGCTGTTCGCTGCCTGGCTGAAAGGCGGGATTGATGGCGTTTCCGCTGCCCGTGCCATCCTGCCAGTTTCCATCCGCGCTGCCATGAGTACCGGCACGGGTTCCGAGGGTGGCTATACTGTCCCTGCCCAATTCGGTGGCCTGCTGATTGAGCGCCTCAAGGCGTTCGGTGGCATCCGCAACCTTGCCACAGTGATCCAGACCGACCATGGGATAGCAATCCCATGGCCTACGGTGGACGTGACCAGCCAGGAAGGCGAAATCGTTGGCGAGAATGCCAGCGTCTCCACTCAGGACATTGCATTTGGGACGGTGTCGGCAGGTACGTACAAGTACAGTTCGAAATCCATCGCCGTGCCATTTGAGTTGTTGCAGGACTCCGGCATAGACATTGAGGCGTATATCACCGGCTTGTTGGCAGACCGCATAGGGCGCGTGACCAACAAGCACTTTGTCGTTGGAACTGGCACTGGCCAGCCTACAGGCATTGTGACGGCGGCAGGCCTGGGCGTGACGGCGGCCACTGCCACTGCCATTACTGTCGATGACCTGATTGACCTGCAACACAGCGTCGACCCGGCTTACCGTGTTGGCGCTGGCGTTGGGTTCGGATTTAACGATTCCACCCTGAAGGTGCTACGCAAGCTCAAAGGAAGTGATGGTAGGCCGATATTTGCACCTGGCTGGGAAACTAGCCAGTACGACACGATCCTAGGAAACCGGTACACCATTCTGCAAGAGATGGACTCCATTGCCACTGCCGCCAAAACAGTGTTGTTTGGGCAGTTCAGCAACTACGTTGTCCGGGATGTGACCAGTGACATCATGCTGTTCCGAATGACGGACTCCAAGTACACCGAAAAAGGGCAGGTCGGCTTCCTGTCCTTCTCCCGCCATGGCGGCGTCTGCCTTGATGCTGGCGCGGCTGGCGCGGCGAACAGCATCAAATACCTAAAAATGGCGTAAGCGTGATGACAAAAGCAAAACAATCGCCACAGCTAGAGGGAGCTAGCCTGCCGGATGCGCCAGACGAGGTGGGGCAGGTGGTGTTCACCACCGGTATTGCGGGGGATGGGTTTTCCTTCTCCCCAGGCATCCATTACCCCTTGTCCGCCATGCCGTTTTCGGCAGCAGAAATGGAGCGCCTGGTAGATGGCGGCCTTGCAAAGCTGGTCTGACACTTTTTGGAAGCCGGTTGGCGACTACTTGTCAATACCGGCAAGCTTGTCACTGGCTGCCGCAAAGTTGCACCTGCGCATTGACCATGACGACGATGACGCTTCCATCAATGCGTACATTCTGGCGGCGTGTGCGGCGGCATCCGGGTACTGTGGGCGGCCTGTGCTGCCCCAGTATTATGACTGCACCCTGTCTGACAAGCCGCTCAGGCCGTTGCTATGCCCACCCGGAACCTATCAGGTCGCCAATGTCATGTACATGGCGGCGGATGGTAGCGGCTTGGGGATGATGGACGGCAACCAGCATTATTACGTGGAGCATGGCGTCAGGCCGCTGCTGGTGTTCCGGGAAACTGCCCCGGCAGTGCTGGGCGGGTACGGAAACCTGGCCATCAGGGTGGCGGCTGGGTTTGACCCGCTGCCGCATGACGCGCTGGTGGCTATCCTGATGATGGTCGGCACGATGTACGAAAACCGCGAAACCGTCAGTCCGCTGACATTGAAGGAATATGGTGCCGTCCAGTTGCTGCTTGACCGCCATTCCATGCCGGTGGCGGTATGAGGGCAGGGCGCTTACGCCACCGCGTGACCATTTGCCGCCTCGCTGAATCCCGCGATGCAGTGGGGGGCGTAACAGAAACGTGGCAAGCACTAAAAACCGTCTGGGCATCAGTCGAGCCAGTGACAGCACGCGAATACGTGGAGCATGTGCAAGTGCATAGCGACATCACCACCAGCGTGCTGATGCGGGTGCAGCCTGATGTGACCGTGCGACAAGCTGACCGCCTGCAATTCCGGGGGAAATGGATTGAAATCGTTGCCCCTCCTATTGATCGTGACAAGCGCGGCATCCACTTAGAGCTGCTGTGCAGGGAGATCGATCCATGAGGCAGAATGACGGCATTGACATTGAAATCCAGGGAGACAGGGCGCTTACTCAGGCGCTGGATGGGCTGCAAGCCAAAATATCTAAGCGCATTGTCAGGCAGTCCGCCCGTGCGGGGGCTGCGGTATTTGCCAAGCGTGCCCGTGCGCTTGCCCCGCGTGACACCAGCCAGCTATCAAAATCCATCCGCACCAAGCAAAAGCCATTTGCAAACCGCATGGGATTCAATACCTGGGTGTATGTGGATTCCAGGGCATGGTATGCGCACATGGTGGAGTTCGGCACACAGCCTCACGCCATTCAGCCGCGCAACAAGAAAGCGCTGTCATTCGGCGGGAAAATGTACCGTGGTGTCATGCACCCCGGGGCCGCAGCCAAACCGTTCATGCGCCCTGCGGCCAATGAGGGGGCGGCTGAGGCTTTCACGGCGGTGCAGGAAAAAATGAAATTACTGATCGCTGAGGCCGTGCGTCTGTGAGCGCCATATTGCTGGCCTTTTCCGATGTCCCCGCCAATGCGGAACAGCTTTTTTATCGTGCGCTTGTTGGGCTGGTGAATGGGCGGTGCTATCCCGTGCTTATCCCTATCGATGTTGCATTACCGGCATTGGCGTACAGCAGGGTATCGACGGCGCCCATTGCCAGCATGGGGTGTCCGGCGGGGATGGGCGCCATCTCACTGTTTCAGGTGGATGTTGTAGGCCAGTCATACATGTCTGTTCTGGATATGGCGAATGGAGTTCGGTCAGCCATGATAGAGACCGGCAAGGCGACGCTTTCCAGCATGATTGATATTCAAACCGATAACCCGATGATTTTCAGGCGGGTGTTAACCTTTAATGTAATGGAGTTCTAATATGCCAGCATGTGGTAATGCAATCAGCACGGTTGGTTGTAAATTTTATGTTGACAAAACCGTTGTTGGAACCGCTGACCTTGAGGTCAAAGGACATACCAGCATCAGCTTTAGCGGGGTCACTTCTACGGAGATTGACGCCACCAGCATGTGCGACACTGAAAAGCAGTACATGTACGGCCTGAAAGATTTAGGCACATTCACCCTGAATGTCAATGTCGATTACACCGATGCAGGACAAAAAGAAATGCGCGCCAATAGCGCCAGCAACACGCTGAAAACATTCAAGGTTCTGCTGGCAAATGGTGATGCCATCGGGTTCTCTGGCATCGTCGGCAAAAATGACACTTCGGGCGGCACGGATGGTAAGCTTGAGGGTTCATTTGAGGTCAGGTTGCGAACGCGCGCGCAAGCTACCCCGTCCGGCGGTTCAGCAGGTAACGCCTAATGAGTGACATTAAAAGCAAGCTGCTCTCTCCGAAACTGACCCCGGTCACGGTAAAAGGTGAACCCCTGTTCCTGCGGCAACTGTCAGCAGATGAATACATGCAGTTCGTGGAAAGCCAGCGGTCAGAAGACGGCACGCAAGGTTTCATGGCGGCTGGCGCTACGATGGTGGCACTGTCGCTGTGTGATGCTGACGGCAAGCGCATATTCAGCACGGACGAAGCCAGCCAGATTACCAGCATGATGCCCTTGTCGACGTTGCGCCTGCTGGCTGATGCCGCCATTGATGCAAATGGCCTTGGCAGCAAGGAAGATACCGCAAAAAACTCCTAAGGCAGCCATTCCGCCAGCGCCTGTACCTGATGGCCAACGAGCTGCATTGCACCGTCCGGGAGCTTGCAGGGAAGGTCACGGTGGCAGAGGTGGAGGAATGGTTTGTTTTTGCGAATCTTGAAATGTGGGACAAGAAACTAAAGGAAAAGGCAATGACAGATGACCAGCGCTCGGCAGCAATCACCGCCCAGTTCGTGGCAATAAGCAATGGCTAACGTCGGCGTCCTTGACATCGACTTGCGGCTGATGACCGCCAAGTTTGAGGCTGGAATGCAGAAGGCGCGGGGCAACCTTGCGACATTCGGAACGCAGCTTGGCAATGCAATGGCAGTGGCATCTGGAGCTGTAACGGCCGGACTGGCAGCCATGAATGCCGGGACGGTTGCAGCCACTATAAAAACATTGGAGCTTGCCGATAGCCTTTCGGCGGCATCCGCAGCTTTCAATGTGTCTTCCCAGGCAATACAGTCATGGGATGCAGCGGCACAGTTAGCAGGGCTTGAGGCTGGCAAGGTCACTGACATCTTCAAGGATGTCTCGGACAAGATTGGAGACCTTTCCACTACGGGCGGGGGTGAGGCCAAAGACCTGTTTGACGAGCTTAACCTGAAAGTGAAGGAGTTTGTCGGGCTTCGGCCTGATGAGGCTTTGCTAAAGGTCGGGGCGGCTCTGGACAAGTCAGGCCTGTCAAAATCACAGAAGATATTCTTGCTTGAGGGTCTTGCCGACGACGCCAGCAGGCTGCTGCCAGTGCTGGAGGATAATGCCAAAAATCTCAAGGAGCTGGCCGAATACTCCAGTCGTGTCGGGGCGATACTGTCCCCTGGACAGCTTGACACTCTGGGCAAGGCAAATAATGAATTGACCCGCATCAAGACAGCCATGATCGGCCTCAGCAACGAGGCGGGCGTTGCCGGAGCGGAATTCATCAACGCGTTCGGCTCAGACATCAGCGAAGCTATTGCAGGTGCCACGAACTGGGCGGTGATGCTGGAATCGGAACTCGGCAACGTCAGCGGAGTGTGGGCAGAATCACTGGCACAGATGAGCACCACGCAAGCAGATTACCTTGCCTCCTCAGTGTCTGACTGGGGTGGGTTACTGGATTACTGGCGCATTGGATTTACTTACTTGCCCGTATGGAGCCAAGCTGCCTTTGAGGCAGTTCACAGCTACGGGGAGGCATTCGGTGCACGGTTTTCCGCCCTAAATTACCAGCTCGGGGCAGGATGGCAAGTAATGTTTGCCAGTATGGCCAAGATTGCGGGGGCGGTATTCGGGAAAATTGCCGACATGGCGGGCGGCATGGCCAGCGCCGTACTGGGGAAGATTGCCGCCCCGCTGGATGCAGCAGCATCTGCGCTTGGGAATATCCCAGGCCTTGATTCCCTTGCCAGTGACATCAATGCCGCTGCGGGCGCAATGCGCAACATGCAGGCCAGCGCGGCTGGCGCTGGCGACAGCGTGCGCGCAAAGTTCGGCGAGTGGGCTGATGGCTATATGGCCGTGGCGGAAGCGTCTGCCAATGCGTCACGCATTGCCAGCGCACAGGCGCAGGCGGCAAGCCTGAATGCACAATACGTGCTGGCGCAGGCATCGGCAACGCAGGTGCAGGCGGAACAGCAACGGGTGCTGAACAACGAGTTCAACGCAGCCAGCAAGCAGTTTGAGCGGCTGAATACCCAGTATGATGTTGCCGCCGCTGGCGCTGCCAAGGCTGATGCCGCCAATGCCAAGCTGGGCAAGGGGGCCATTGATGCTGCCAACAAGGCCGCATCAGCCACCAAAAAGGCCGCAGAACAACAACTGAGCGCCCCATGGCTGAAGGGTTCCCAAGCGTTCAGGTCTGAAATTGATGCTGCCGCCAAACGCTTCAACGTCGATGCCAACCTGGTGCAGGCGGTGATCCAGCAGGAAACCGGCTGGATGAAGAACGCCGCCGCCCAACTCAAGGCGGTTTCCCCAGCGGGTGCGAAGGGTATCATGCAGGTCATGCCCGGCACGGCAGCGATGGTTGCCAAAGAAATCGGCATGACCAACTACAACCTGTTCAGCGCCGCTGACAATATCAACCTTGGCACGGCTTACCTTTCCCAGCAACTGACCAAATATAATGGCGACATCGAGAAAGTGGCAGCGGCTTACAATGCAGGCCCCGGCGCTGTCGACAAGTATGCAGGTATCCCGCCCTACAAGGAAACCCAAGTTTACGTACAAAAGGTATTGGGTTACTACAAGGATTTGACGGCAGGCGTTGATACCTCTGGTGAGAGCCAGATCAAGGCCATCATGAAGGTAGAAGAAGAGCGCCAGAAAGCTGCGCAAGAATTACAGGATGCCCAAGACAAGGAACTTGCCGGGCTTAAAGACCAACAGGCACAAATCCTGCTATCCGGGGAAGCCTATTATGCCGCCACATTGGACGCAAAGGGCTTTTCTGATAGCGTGATCAAGCAGGCGGAAGCCCTGCATTACGCCAACACCCTGATGGGCGAACAGAAGGCCATTGCTGACGAACTGGCGAAGGCCGGAACCTCGACCGTCGGCAGCTATGAAATCGACCTGAAAGCCAAGGGGTTGAACAAATCAGACATCAGCGGGCTGGTGGGCAAAAAGATGCAGGTGGAGCTTGCCAACCTGCAAAAGCAGACTGCTGCCATGCGTGCTGAAGCCACGATGACCGATAAGGCGTTCAGGGAATGGCAACTCACCACAGAAACCGGCCTGACCCCGGCAATGGCACAACTGCAAGCGCAGTCGGAACAGGACGCCCAACGGATGATGGATTTGCACAATGCCGCCAAGTCGGCATTTGACGGGATTGGTGATGCAATCCTTGATACCGTGATGACGGGTAAAGCCAACTGGGGCGACCTGATCCAGTCCATGATCAGGGAAGCCATCAAGCTCAAGGTGATCAAGCCGTGGCTGGACAGCATGATGTCAGGTGGGTCAAGCACAGGCGGCGCTGGCGGAATTTTCTCTTCAATTGGAAAACTGTTTGGGTTTGCCAATGGGGGCACATTTGACGTTGGCGGTGCGGGCGGCGTGGACAGCCAGGTGGTTGCCTTCCGCGCCACCCCCGGTGAACGGGTCATTGTGCAGACACCAGACCAGCAAGCCGGTGAGGGGGTGACCATATCCATGCCAATATCCATTGATGCGCGCGGCGCTGATTCTGGAGCTGTTGAGCGCATCCAGTCAGCGATTGCCAGCATGGAATCCCGCATCTACCGCAACATACCAAGTGTTGTTCGCCAGGCACAAATCCGTAACCGCGTGTCTCCAAGCATTTAAAGGGCATTTGTTTATGACTTACACGAATTCAAACATTCAGACCCAGC
Source organism: Candidatus Thiothrix phosphatis (assembly GCF_035668035.1). NCBI lineage: Bacteria > Pseudomonadati > Pseudomonadota > Gammaproteobacteria > Thiotrichales > Thiotrichaceae > Thiothrix > Candidatus Thiothrix phosphatis. The sequence goes on from NZ_JAYMYJ010000045.1 coordinate 8,993, forward strand.
AATCACTGGGCAATATAAAGTTGTCAACCGTTGTTGATGATGATAATGAGCATATACAACGCATAGCGTTAACCGATGTTAATAATTTACTGACTAGTACATTGTCAGGATTAGGCGGACTAATCGATACTGATGTTTCCGACGAAAGCATGCTAGTTGCAGTATTTAGCGGCACATTTTCGCTACAGGCTACGTTTTGGGCTAGTGCTGATGGCGTAACATTTGTGCCAATTTTCGGTATTAAAAGTGATACAGGTGTTGCCTCAGTGGGCACAGGGGCTTTAGCGGCCAATGCGGCTTACCAATTTAATGTGGCCGGATTTAAAAAATTCCGAATGATATGCAGTTCATACACCAGTGGCGCAGCAACTGTAGCCCTCTCTAGCTCCACACTGTCATCTGGCATATATAACCCACCACCGCTTACCATTGGGGCGGGGCCGAACAGTGCGGCAAATCGAGCGTTTGTACAAAATGTGCCAAGCTCGCTATGTGTATATGCGGAAGGTGTGTCAGGGGCGGCAGTAACCTTAACACTGCCTGCTGTTACCTCGCAGTACCATTACATTGACACTTTAAAGATAGTGGCTTATTACGCGGCCGCAGTAGCAGCTAGCGCCACTCCCATCACTGTGACTACCACCAACATGATTGGCACTCCGAAATTTTATCTCCCTACAGGATTGAATCAAGGCGAAGCGGTACGGTTAGAGCCTTTTAGTGGTGGTGGGTATATTCGATCTAATGCAGTAACGACGGCTACCACTGTGGTAATGCCTGCCACGCCGGGGATACTGTGGTCTGCATTGTGTGCATACACGACTAGCGCAGGCTTATAACGATGCTTGCCCCGTTGTTGTTGGCTGCTTCAGTCCCTACCGAGAGCCTATGGGCAGGCGGGCATCCGGCAACGCCAGTCCCGAAGTCCATTTCTGTCAAGAGCCAGCAACCAACATTGGTCAGCACGTCCCACAACCTGCGCACCCAGAGCCGCACCAGAGGGGCGCAACGCTGGCAATGGAGGTTTGACTGGGGCGTGTTGCCTAGATCTGAAGCCATGCCATTACTCGCTTTTGCGTTATCCATGCGAGGCCAGCACGGCACTTTTTACGTGCCATTGCATATATTTGGTAATCGGAATGGTTGTACAGGCAATGCCACTGCCCCTCTCATCAATGCTGGCAATGCTGGTGACCGTGAGATATTGGTTGGGGGCCTGATCCCAAACGCAAGCTTCGCCCGAGCTGGAAATTTTGTGCAATTTTCCAGTCATGACAAGGTTTATATGCTGGTGGCAGACGTTGTGCCAAATGCAGGAGGCATAGCCAGTTTGATGGTTGAGCCTGCATTAAGCTTCCCTGTCCAGTTGGGCGGGATGGCAAAGTTTGATGCCATATCTGCAAGGGTGCGTTATGCGACAGACGATCATGTCATGGATATGCAGCCTGGTGAGTTTGTCACCTACAGTGCTGAGTTCGTGGAGGCTCTCTAGTGTCTGGGCGCGGGGCAAGCATTGCGGTGCTGGATCAGGTGTCAGCCGACAGCAACCAGCCAATCCACTTGGTGGAGCTTTACCTTGATGCCGCAGCGACATTCGCCACTGATTTCTATCGGGCGGTGGCATGGAATGGCAATGAGTATCTGGCGCTGGCGTCCTACCTCTCCTTTGACCAGATCGAGGAGACGGGCGACCTGTCAGGCAATCAGACCACCATCCGGATGTCCGGCGTGGATCAGGCGTGGGTGTCTGCCGTACTCCAATATGATTTCATTGACCGCAGGGTAGTCATCCGCAAGGCATTTATCGACGCTTTCGGGGGTGTGGTCATTGACCCGCTACCGATCTTTGACGGGCGGTGCGATCAGCCAACCATCGAGGAGTCTCCGGACTCAGGGGATTGCATTGTCAGCATTACAGCAGGCAGCCACTGGGTTGACTTCGAGCGCCGTCCGGGGCGGCATACCAACCTGTCTGAACAGCAGATTTACGCACCTGGGGATAATGGTTTCGGGTTCATCACTTCCAGCGGCAAGGAAATACTCTGGGGGCAAAAGGCATGATAAAACTTGTCAAGTGGGCAACTGACCAGATGGGGAAGCCGTTCAAGTGGGGGGAAACCAACTGTGTGGCGCTGGCCCTTGCTGGCATTGATGCACAGCACGATACCGACTTGCTGGACAAGTACCGCAAGCACATGGCCTCGGAACGCAAGGCATGGGCATGGATGGAACGCCACGGCATGGATGCCATTGTGCTGAGGCTCAAAGATGATGGCTTGGTGCTGATTCCTGCGGGATTTGCCCAACCGGGTGATATTGTCCTGAATACCCACCCGGCATCGGGTGTATCAGCAGCAGTATTGTTACCCGGCATCAAGGCGCTGTCATCCACCGTGCAACACGGCGTTGTCATCCAGACCGCCACGGATTGGCTATTGCAGGATGCCATTATCCTGGGGGTAAGATAATGCCTGCTGTGGTGGCAGTGGGGGCAATGGTGGCAGGGTCAGCCGCCACGGCTTATGCTGTTGGTGCTGGTTTCGTGGTTGCCGGGAGCATTGGGGCTGCGGTCGTTGGTGGGTTGGCCTCCACGGCTGCAAGCATGGTGCTGACCAAAGCGCTGGGTCTGGATGCAGGGTCACTGCCCGATACCAATACCGGCATCAGTGTCAATACCGCCTCCACCGTTGACCCTGTACGCATCATCTATGGCAGGATGCGCTGGGGCGGGACGCTGGTTTATATAGCCACGTCGGGTGATGACAACGTGTTCCTTAATCTGGTGATCGTGCATTGTGAGGGCGGGATTGCGTCCATCGGGCAACTGTACCTGGACAACACACCCATTAATGACCCAAAGTTTGCGGGCAAGGTCTATTATGAGACATACACCAACGGTGGGTATTCCGCTGCATTGGGGGCGCAATGCCCGGAATGGGACAGCACGCACACGCTGAATGGCCTTGCTTACTCCTATGTCCGCCTGAATTACGACCGTGACACATGGACGGGCATTCCAACCATTACCGCTGACATCAGTGGGCGCTTGTGTTATGACCCGCGTGACGGGCTGACCAAAGAGACTTCAAACCCGGCATTGTGCGTGCTGGACTACCTGACCAATGCCACGTTCGGGCGCAACCTCCCAACCGCTTCAATCCACACAGCGTCATTCATTGCTGCCGCCAATATCTGCGAGCAGACGTTTGTGGATACCGCTGGTACGGGCAGGTATCTGCATACATGTAACGGTATCATTTCCCCGGATGATGACAGCCTGACCAATATCCGCAAGCTTCTAAGCCCCATGCGGGCGCTGCTGGTATTCAGTGCCAGGGGTTACAGTGTCATCCCGGATACTGCCGCCGTGCCGACACTGGCATTCAGCGAAGACAATATTACCGGGTCATGGCGAATTTCGGTGGGTGGAAAGCGCAGCAAGTACAACCGGGTACAGGCTGACTGGATTAACCCTGACAATGAGTACCAGGCGGACATCTACACCGCCGATAGCACAACTTACCGGGCTGCTGACAATGGCCTGTTGCTGGAATCGCAAATCACCTTGCCGATGACCAATAACCCGGTTGAGGCGCAGATCCTTGCGGAACGGCATCTGCGTCAATCGCGGTTCTGTATCACCTGCACCTTCCGGGCAACGATTGCCGGGATGGTGGCAGAAGTGGGCGATGTGGTGACGGTCACGCACAGCACACCGGGATGGGTTGCCAAGCCATTCAGGGTGCTTGCCATGCGCCTACAGCCCGACGACGAAGTTGAACTTGACCTGATCGAGTATGACGATGCTGTTTATGCGCCTCACCCACTGACTGCGCCACGCACCACATCCCCTACTGGGCTTGATAACTGGACGCCACGGATTGTGGCACTGACAGCCGCCGAGGAACTGGTGGAATCGGTCACTGGCGTGCATAGCGTTGTCAATGTGGCGTGGACAACCGGGGTTTATTACGACCGGGCGCGTTTACGGTATCGGGTTGATGCAGGCGATTGGGTGCGCCTGAATGATGTGTTCGGTTATTCCACCAGCTTCACTGTGCCTGATGGCACGCACCGGGTTTATGTTGAAGTGACCCCGGTCAATATCAAGGTAGGATCACCCTCTTATGTGTCGCTGGATGTGTACGGCAAGACCGCACCGCCTGCTGATGTGGCAGACCTTGCCGGGAACCTGTCAGACCGTAGCCTTATCATCACATATCGCCCAACCGATGAGGCTGATGTGCGGGTCGGTGGGGCGCTGCTGTTGCGGTTTGCCCCTGTCCAGACGGGGGCGACGTGGGATAACGCGCAATCGTTGGCGCAAGCACCGGGGAATAGTTCCTCTGTCACTGTGCCAGCCGTGTCGGGGGCGTACCTTGCCAAGTGGCAGGATTCCAGTGGCAACCTGTCGGCAAACCCAATGATACTGTACTCACAGGCCAATGGGGCAATCGGCATGTACCAGGCATTTGCAGCCGATGAAGCCAACAATGCGTTCCCTTGGGGGGGCGACGACATCAATATAGTGCGCTATACAGGTTCCCGTAACGGCATTAGGCTTGATGATACTGCCTTGCAGGGCGTGTACATGATGTTCAACAGCTACGATGCTGGCACGGTGTACACCATGCGCATCATGACCAATGTGCTGTTCACCACGGTCATGGTCAACGATTATGTAGATGGTTGGGCTTTATGGGATTCCATCACTGATGTGGATGCTGTAGCCACCAATGCACCCTATAACCTGATGGATGGGTGGGTAACAGCAGATGGGCGCGGGGCATGGGATGGCCTGCCTGTGGGTGGCGGCAGCGTAACATGCCAGTATTCGACTTCGCAAGATGGTGTCATATGGTCTGAATGGTCAACGGCTCAGGCCGCGTTTGATGTGCGGTGCAGGCTGATCTATTTCCGCTTGCTTCTTCGTGTTGACCGCCCTGACATCAATGTGGATGTGACGAATGCCCAGTTCACCGTTTCGCTTGCCGGGCGCGTTGAGAAGGGGAACGACATTGCCGTCCCCGCTGCTGGCCTGACTGTCTATTACACTTCGCCGTTCAATACCACGCCCGCTGTCACCATTCTGTCACAGGGTTTAATGACCGGTGATTACCACCTCATATCCAGCAAAAACAGGTTCGGCTTCACGCTCCAGTTCTTGAATTCGGCGGGCGCTGGTGTTGCCCGCACTTTCGACTACATCGCCCAAGGGGTTTGACTTATGCCACAACATGACTACATTATAAGCAATGACACTGGCGCGAATGTGCGCACAGACATCAACAATGCGCTGCAAGCCATTGTCACCGGCAATAGCGGGTCATCCCCCCCGTCAACCTTTTACAAGCACCAAACCTTTATTGATGAGATGGAGGGCATCGAATACCGGCGCAATCAGGCCAACAGCGCATCATTCCCGATTGCCCGCGTATCTGGATCAGTTATCCAAACCGTCACCGCAAACACGGTGCTGACTGCGGCGGATGCCTGCAAGATCATTGTCATGGGTGTTGGGTGTGCCACGCTGACGCTGCCAAGCGCGGCAGCGGTAGGGGCTGAATGGTATGTAGATGTGCTGGCGCAGTCAGCCGCAGTGCAACAGATGATTGTAAGCCCGTCGGGTAACATCAATGGCTTCGGGCTGACGATCTACCAGCCGTTCGGAACAAGCGTTAGGCTCATCAGCACCGGCAGTGCGTGGGTATGCGTGGGGGACTTCCTGCGGGGTGGTTATTGGGCGGGGACAATCAGCAGCACAACGATAACAGCGGAAAACACTGAAACACAGTGCGCTCTTGCAGTAAGCGGCACCGTGACAATACCAGCAACTGTTTCCAGCAATAAATGGACATGCCCAGTCAGCGGTGTTTGGGACATATATGCGGCGATGGCAGGGAATTTTACCACGTCAGCAACGAATTACGGGGTGGTTCGGCTTATCGCCAAAGTCAATGCCACACAGGTTGCAGACGATGTCAGAAATTATCCAACCCAGAACTTTACCATTAACGGCAGTGCACAATTTACAGCTTGCGGGATTCCCCTGAAAGCAGGTGATCTTATTGACTTCTATGCATTTAAGTACAGTGGGGCGGCTGCGGCTGGATGGACGACACCAGCCGGAAAGGTGCGTTTTGCATTACGTTGAACGCCATGGGTGGGTGGGTCGCAACTCGCCCACACTCTCCTGTAGACCGCGCCCCAAACGCTATTTTTAGCTGTGCCAATTTTAAAAGGCAAAGCCCATCGTTAGATGGTGCGTACCGACAGAGACTCCAGCATGTCGGCATAGTCCTGCATCATCTGGCGGCGCTCTGGCAGGTATTCGGCATGGTTGTATGGCCTTATGGACTGGTTTCGTTCGGCGTGCGCCATTTGCCTTTCTATCACTTCAGCACGGTACTTGCCGGACTCATAGAGCAGCGTTGATGCCGTGGCGCGGAAATCGTGCATGGATAATTCTCGGCGCTCATATCCCATGTAGAGGATTGCCGTATTGTAGGTAGTGGCATGGACAGGGTTGTTTATGTTGCGTGTACTTGGGAACAGCACAGGGCAGTTTCCCGTGATTATGTGCAGTTCCTGTAATAGGGCGATTGCCTGCCGTGGCAGTGGTACGATATGGGGGCGCTTCATCTTCATCCGGTCAGCAGGGATTCGCCATTCTGCCGACTCAAGGTCAAATTCATCCCAGCGAGCTTTCCTAACTTCTGCCGTGCGGGCGAACAGCATCATAATCAACTCAATTGCAATTGTTACTGTCCTGTTGCCCTTGTAGTTGCGCAGACGATGGATGAATTCTGCAAGCTCGGCCTTGTTCAATGCTCTGGAGTGCTGCACAGGATCGCGCTCTATTACACCGCGAAGCGTGGCAGCGGGGTCAGTCTCGCAACGCTGCGTGATGATGGCATATCGGAATATCGTGGAAAGCCACATTCTGATATTGATGGCCACGCACTTTGAACCCCTTCCCTCCACAGATTGTAGGACGCCCAGCACATGGATGGGCTTGACCGAGCTTATGGGCATATCTCCTATGGCCGGATACACATCGGCGGCAAGGACGCGCCTGATTTGCTCTTGATATTTTGCGCCGCGCTTTACACCTGTCTTTTCCAGCCATTCCAGCGACACAGATTTGACGGTTAACGCAGCAGCGTACCGGGACGCCTGCTTTTTTTCGGCCTTTTCGGTATTTGGATTTATCCCGTTGCGGGCTTGCTGCTTGGCGACATCACGCTTCTGTCTGGCGCTTTGGAGGCCAATATCTGGATAGTCGCCTACCGTGTGCCTAATTTCCTTCCCGTCCAGCCATAGCCTAACCCTCCATACCTTACGGCCTGACGGCCTGACATCCAGGTAAAGCCCATCATGATCGGGCAACTGATAGGGTTTTTCGCCCGGCTTTGCGCTGCGGGCTTTTGTGTCTGATAGCGGCATACCGGATAACCTTGGAGCAACTCAAGTTGTCCGGTAGGTTATCCGGTTTTATGCTGGAAGTCAGCGGAATGATGAATAATTCAGCGTAAAGTAAATTTATTAACAGGCTGATGTTAGTGGAATTTTATGGGAACCAATGGAAGCTAACCATGATTGTCGACCATCAGGACTTTCATGGTTCACCCCCTCACTTGTGTTTGCCGTTGAGGCCGGAAAGCGCGGCGCTGGCGGCGCGGAAGACCGCACGCCCCTTGTTCATGGTTTCCTCCCATTCGAGGTAGGGGACGGAATCGTAGACGATGCCCGCGCCTGCCTGGATGTGCAGCACGTCATCCTTGATGATGGCGGTGCGGATGGCGATGGCGGTGTCCATATTGCCGTTCCAGGCCAGATAGCCGACCGCGCCGGAGTAGACGCCACGTTTGACCGGCTCGAATTCATCGATGATTTCCATGGCGCGGATTTTGGGCGCGCCGCTGACGGTTCCGGCAGGGAAGGTGGCGCGTAGCACATCCATCGCTTCCAGCCCTGGCAGCAGTTTGCCGGTGACGTTGGAGACGATGTGCATGACGTGCGAATAACGTTCCACGATCATTTTGTCAGTCAGTTTGACGGAGCCGATTGCGCTGACGCGGCCAGTATCATTGCGCCCAAGGTCGATCAGCATCAGGTGTTCGGCGATTTCCTTGGGGTCGTTGAGCAGTTCGGCTTCCAGTTCCAGGTCGCGCTGGTCGGTTTCGCCGCGTTTGCGGGTGCCAGCAATCGGGCGCACGGTGATCACGTCGTCTTCCAGCCGCGCCAGGATTTCCGGCGAGGAGCCGACGATGTGGAAATCGCCTAGATTGAGGAAATACATGTACGGCGAAGGGTTGAGGCGGCGCAACGCACGGTACAAATCCAGCGGTGGCGCTTCAAACGGGATGCTCATGCGCTGCGACAGCACCACCTGCATGATGTCGCCTGCCTTGATGTATTCCTTGGCGGCGACTACGGCGTCTTTGAAGCCTTGCTCGGTGAAGCCGGAAACAAAATCGCTTTCGTCGACATGTTTGGCTTTAGGGGCAGGCCGGTACAGGCGGCGGGCTTCCTGTAGCTGGCGTTCCAGTGTGTCCAGCCGTTGCTGCGCCTGCGGGTATCCGCCTGCTTCTGCCAGCACAATCAGATGCAGTTCACCGCGCAGGTTGTCGAAAACGACAACTTCATCCGACACCATCAACAAAATGTCGGGTGTGCCGATCGGGTCTGGCTTGTCGCGGCCATGGCTAAGCTTTTTCTCGATGTAACGGATGGTTTCATAGCCGAAATAGCCGACCAGCCCGCCATTGAAGCGTGGGAAGTCTTCAATGTCCGGCACTTTGTATTGCTGCTGGAATCCGGTGATCCACGCCAGCGGGTCAGCGACATCGAAGGCTTCAACCGGCTGGTGGGCGCGATGCAGTTCCACCGAGCAGCCAAACACCTTGATGATGGTTTTGGCGGGTAGGCCGAGCATGGAGTATCGCCCCCATTTTTCCCCGCCCTGCACGGATTCGAACAGGTAGGAATAGGGCGCGTCAGCCAGCTTGAGGTAGGCGCTTAACGGGGTGTCGAGATCCGCCAGAATGGTGCGGCGGACAGGGATGCGGTTGTAACCGTGGGCGATATAGGTATCGAAAGAATCCTGATTCATAAGAAATTCCAAACAAAAAA
>NZ_JAYMYJ010000046.1:0-7229 GCF_035668035.1 Candidatus Thiothrix phosphatis
GATGCGGGAAAGGTAGGTGGCTGCTGCGGACATAAGCCCGCCGCCTGCCGGTGGCCTGCCGTCCAGCGTCATTTCTCCGTAGTGCTGCATCAAGGCCGCGTGCATGTCGCGGGTTGCCTTGCTGTCGGGCTTGCCGTTGATGGCGTCCTGTGCGGCCTGTGCTTCACGCTGGAAGTCTTTTTCAACTTCCTCCGGGGTAGGGTGGGGGATAGCGCCGCCCGCGTGCTGCATCCATTTGGGCAAGCGCTTGTCAGTGGTGTGGCCTTTCATGCCGTCCAAGATTTGCCGGTTGTTCATGACAAAGCCCCCCATGCAGCCAGCAATGCCACGATGAACAGCAGGAAAGCCGTGAAGCCGTCCATGCCGCCGCGTTGTGGCTGCTGTTTGGCGGGTTCCTTGTGGTGTTTGCGCTTGGGTTGCTGCTGCTCCTGCGTTGGTTGCTCTGCCATCCGCTGCAAGGCTTCGTATTGCGATTGGGTCAGGTGCGCGATGTATTTCTTGCTCATGCTGCACCCCACAAGCTGGCGATTGTGGCCAGCAGGGCCAGGGAGACAATAACGGCTTGCGCCTCAGTGATAGCCGCGCTCAGGCGGTCGTAAGGTGATTTATTGCCCGGTGGGGGCGTGATAGTCTTGGATTGCATTTGCTCAAGTCTCCTATGGTTGTTGAGCGGGTGAAGTCCTGCCCTTCGGGTTCCAGCCGTTGGGTAGGGCGATTTCTGTTACTTCCTGTTCCGCGTCTCTGCGGCTTCCTTCGATTCCCGAATCAAACGGTTAATCTGTGCGTTTATGCTGCGGTCGCCAGCCTTTGCTTGTGCCTTTACCCATTGAGAAAGGTCGGGATCAAGGCGTACCGGGTAGGGTTTTGCTTGTGCTGCACTCATTGGTTTTAACTTCCTCTATCTGTGAGATACAAGAGAGATAATACGCCCATCATGGCGCTTGTCAACTCTCAATTTATCTCTTTTGTATCTTTGATGATGGGTAGATAGAAGGGAGATAATCAACGGCTTGAAATGGCGCGGATGATGGAATGAGCGAGAAACAAGTTAGCCCTTACCCTGTACGGCTTACCCCTGAATTGCGGGCAATGCTGGAAGAATCCGCCCGTGCTGGCGGTAGGTCATTGAATGCAGAAATGCTTTTGCGGCTTGAGGCGTCGTTTGTGGATGCTACGGAAATTCAGTCTTTGACTGCTGCGCAAGTAATGGATGTGCGCCGGATCGCGCTCGAAGTCTTCCAAGAACTCAGCAAGCAGCCAAAATAGTGATTGCTGTCATTTCCTGCGCACACGTCTGGCGGTATGGTGAAGGCTCAACACACAACAAAGGGCTTAAACCATGAAAAGGGCTTTGATTCTTGGCGTCCTGCTGCTGGCAGGGTGCGCAACTACTGACAGTTATGTGAAGCAGGACGGAACCGCGCTTAACGATCAGGAACAGGCGCAATTGAAGGTAATCTGCGGAAACTATGCCGAAAGCGGAACGGCAATCAATATGGCCGCACTCCCACAAGTCACGAGGGCAAACACCACGGGAACAGTGACCGCATTCGGTAATATGGCAACCGTCAACGGCTACACGACATACAGCACAGCACCAGACCCATCGGTGGCTCTTGGGGCAACCCTTACCAACGCCATCAAGCGCCAGGAACGTTTCAGCGATTGCGCATTGGCAATCGGTTTGAAGAAGAAGGAATCCAAGTAATATGGTGCGCCATGGGAAGCAAAATATATGAAACCGGCTCTGCCATCACTGCGCTAATCGTCTTTATCGGCACTTGGATATACTGCATTTCGGCCTATGGCTTCCTGTTCGGGGTTGGCCTTGGGTGGCTTCCATCATTGATTGTTGCCGCCATTGTCGGGTTCTTATGGCCTCTGATATTGCTGGTTGTTGCGTTGGTAATAATGGCGGTCGTGTTCAACTGGTAACAAAAAGCCCGGACTTGTGCCGGGCTGTCAAAATCAAGCCAAAACCTCAATCAGCCGCACAATCCCGGCACGGGCAAAATGCCTTCCCGCCAGTAGCCGTGCTACGTGTGTGCAGTTTGTGCCAAATACCCGAATTCCGGGGAATTAGCGCGAATCTACGCAAATTCTTTTCAGTTGCGTGAGTGATTGCCCGCTAACTTTTGCGTACACGAGCGCATTTTCGGCCTGAAAAATACTTTTTGGTGATTTTGCCGCGCCCGGCATGGCTACCAAAAACAGACCAAGTGCCGAAAATTGCGCTTACACAAATAAGAACGGTTCGCAGCCCGCTAATAAAAATGATGCTTTTTATTCGTGCCATTGGGGATAAGGAAGTAATTGCCACCACAAAAAAGCCCGCCATTTTAATTCTGTTACAATAACAGAATTAGGCACGACCTGCCCGACGGGGGTGTGATGAAACCAGTAGTTTCAAATCCGTCGGAAATACGGATTTAATGGGTAACATGGCGTTATATCTCAAAATTGCCCGATTTTGAGATATGCCAACCCACCACAATCAAAACCCATCAGATTATCCTTGGCTGATCGTCCAATTCTGTGGAAACTACAGAATTAGGCACCTCATCGCTGAAATGCCTGATCATGATTTCCAACGGTTGCGCCGCGTCCCCCGAATGCTCAACCTCCTGCCGTGGCTTGCCAAGCGCACGGTCAAGGATGCTGTTAGCCGCTGCTATGCGTGCTGTGTGTGGCGCTTGCGTGTCTCGCATCACATCCAGCAGGGTTTGTGCAGCTTCATCAACCAATGGTAGGAAAATCTGCCGGTTAAACTGGCGGTTTTCTGCCGTCTCGCTGATCTTTTGTCCCTTCTTCATGCCGCTGCCGGGAATCTTTTTGTGTCCGGGCTGGAATGCCATAACGTCACCTTAACTTGTTGATATGTGCAACATATTGTGGCTTTACCGTGGCTTTGTGGCAACCAGACACAAGATGTTGTGGTTGCTGCGGGTTGCTGGGGGCGTGAACCGTTAGGGTGGTGGCGCATGAATCACAACCGACCATACAGGAATCACAAAATCACAAAAATCACAGTCACAACTTCACAGAATGTAATTTGAAGATGCTCAACAGTAGTAAGTTATTGATTTAAAAGGTATTGACTATTATTTAATCATCATTAATGACATAGGAATGGTTAAGAAATAGGCTAAAAATCACAAGAATCACAGAAATCACAACAAAATCACACCAGCCAAAACGCAGGAATCACAAAATCACAGAAATCACAGTCCAAAATCATGAAATGCAGTTCTCACCCAATGGTGAGCACAAAAAAGCCGGGAACTTGCCCGGCTCTTGCAGTTGGTTTGTGGGTGGATTATGCCGCCTTGCGGTGTTCCGCGATGTAGGCTTGCAGCACTTCATCAAGCCGGGTTTGCCAGCCTTCGCCGCTTTCCCGGAAATATTCCACCACATCAGCAGATAGCCGTATGGTGATGCGCTCTTTGGTTGGTGTTTTCTGTTTGCCGCGTGTTGGGATGATCTTTGCCAGTTCCGGCAACACATCCCCAATGGGGCGGAATGCTGCCATATCCGCCGCCGTCAGTTCGCGCACTTCGCCGCCTTCATCGGTCAAAGGCTTTTCAACATGGGTGGTATTGTCGTTCATAATTCCGCCTTTCTGGTTTGTTTGCCTTCCTGAAACTGATAACCCTGATCCCGTCCTTGATCGGGGTAAAACACGTAACATGCAAAGCACCATTCAGGCAGGCCAGCATGATGTAACGCCGTTCCGGGTAATCGTGCCGGGTATCCTCCCGGATCAGTGCCGTATCCCAGTCAACATGCTCCACAAGGTCAAAGGGTAAGTCACGGTTTGCAATGTTCCAGGCGTTCTTCTTCGGGTCATAGTCTATCTTCATGTTACATCCTGATTGTATGCACAATTTGCTTAACCTGCAATTTTGAAGGGAACCACGTTGCTTGCTGTCTGCCCGAAAATGGTTTCTTCAAGTTTGCGCCCCCATGCTTCCAGCGCTGCCCGTTTTTCATTCATGTAGTCGTATCGGTTGTATGTGGTGTCGATCTGGTTCTTTTCCTTGTGGTTGGTAACACGTCGCTGAATGAAATTATCAAAGTTCAAAGCGCCCAATCCAGTGCGAAGGGTGCGCCGCAAATCGTGCGGGGTTGGCCTTATCTGCCCTTCCTCCAGCTCCCAAGGGATACGCTCAAAGATTCTGGAAAGCACCTGTACGGCCATCACTCCCCCATTCCGCGCCGGAAAGAGCAAACCATTACGGGCATGTGGCCGCGCTTCCTCGATTACCTGCAATGCCATTCCTGTAAGCGGGATAGCGTGCGCCAGTCCGTTCTTGGTTTCGTCCATGCTCCACACGTCGCCCTGAATGTCGCTTTCCCTGGCGGTCACAATCTCGCTTGACCGTTGCCCGGTAATCAGGCGCAAACGCACGGCAAGCCGGGTGGAAATGTCCAAGTTGGATTCATCACTGGTGGCCGCCCATAGCATCCTGATTTCATCATCAGTCAGCACCCTATCCCGTGCAGTTTCTTCTTCCTTGGTGATTTTCGCCGCCGGGTTGATGTGGCTTTTGATTTCGCCGCGTTCAATGGCGAAGTTGAAAAACTTGTGCAACAGGGAAAGCAGACGATTACGGGCAACCAGTGCGCCAGCGTCTTCTTTCCGGTCAAGTAATGCGTTGATGTGCTTTTTCTCCACCTTGTCTATTTTCATATCCCCAATGAAGGGCAACACATCCACATTCAAAATCCGCTGATCTTCTTCCCATGACTTCTTTTTCTTCTTTGCATGTCGGGTCATGTAGGTACTGGCGAACTCTGCCACGGTAGGAACAGCCGCCGCGCTCAACACATTCAGGCTACGCTCTATGGCTGGGTCTTCCCTACTTTCGGCATTGCGGCTTCCGATCATGGCTTTTTGTTCAGCCACCAATGCCCGCGCCTTGGATAGCGCCCCCGCTATTTCCCGCTCCGTGCTTTTGGGCGTGATCTCTGGCGCGTCCAGGGTATACAGCCGTTCTTTCCCGTTCAGCCAGTAGCGATGAATGAACACCTTCCGCCCTGTTGGGTACACGCGCAAGTAAAGCCCCTTGCATTCGGTATCCTTGAACATGGCTTGCGGCTTGTCGGTGGATGCTGCCTTGATGCCCTTGTGGTTGGTGTATGTGTTCGCCATTGCCCTTTTTCCTTCCGGTACGGTTTACGGTACGGTTTAAACGATGGAAAGTAGTATTCCAGAATGGAAGAAAATGGACAATAACCGGATGAAAGCCTTATGTAGCGATGGTGTTGGTGGGGGGGTCTGGAAGATACTGGAAACGGTATGAACTGACTTTTAATCAGGTGGTCGTGCGTTCGAGTCGCACATGTCCCACCATTATGAATCAAAGGGTTGCGCTCTATCAGGCGCAGCCCTTTTTCATTTCTGCCCTGCAAACTCAGCTTTTAACTCAGCTTTCCTGCACCTCCAACACCCCAAAAATGCACTATCTAGGGTTTACCCTAATCAGCAAGTTCAGGCAGAAAGGCAAAGATTTTCACCATTGGGAAACAAAACATGGTGAACCGGCAAAGGCAGTGCATGACAGCAGCGCTTTCCCCTGGCTGTGCCGTGGCATCCACCCGGAACCCGATGGGGTTTACCCTGATCCGGTACACCAGCAACCAGTACCACAACACCCCAGCACCAGATACAGACCTACCACCAGCCATGCAGCAGCAAGCCAGCAGTGCCAGCCATCCGTACACCCCAAACCAGACTGATGATACCTCGTTCTTTTCAAGTCAGGTCTGGGCGGTTCCGGCTCCTGTGGGGGACTGTGGGAAACCGGATTCCATGGGCGGGGGCTACCCCTGTATATATAGGTATCCCAGCCTCGCACAAACCATCCCCTGGCCGGAGTGCCGCCCGGTGGGTGGGGGTATGGGGAAAGAGACGCCCCATCCAGCAGCTTCACTTCCCCAATGGGTCTTCATCCATCCATAAGCCATGAATGTACGTAAATCTTCCCGCAGTTTGCGGGCAATGCCACACAAAGATTCACGTACACACGCACCTACTGGGGGACTGGGTATATCAAGAAGGGCTATAGGGGCAGGTACAGGAAGCAAAGCCGCGCCAGTGTTGGGGTTGATGGGATATTGTGGTTTGTGGGTTGTTGGGTGGGGGCTATCTTGCCCACCCAAACCAACATCAGCCCACTGTGTACAGAATGTTTTACATAACATCCGTGTATGGGGTTGATGCTATTCAACTTATCCGTTAACCATTGAAAAACCCAATGATTCAGGAACACATCATTGATTTTTAAGTTAATTATTGAAAAACACAATGGTTAATTAACGCATCATTGTCTTTTTCAATAATATGAAATAAGTTCACGCAGTTGCCCCTTCCTGTTCCGGCATCAGCCAGAACACAAGGGGAAGTTCCCAATCAATACTGATCCGGTCTGGTGTGGTGCTGGTGGCTTCCACCTGTGGCGCTGGTGGCGGTTCCGCTGCTGGCCCTTGTGCAACTTCCCCCACTTCCTCACACCCTGATATGGGCAAGTCAGGCTCAACCAACAGGTCAGCAACATCCGCCAGTTCATCGGCAATGGTGCGGTAAGTTTCTGGTGGGTCAACCAGTGGTGCTTTGCCCATCCGCCCGGTGATGGCTTTGACAAGGTAATCCATAACCCCTTGAAGGTCGGTCACAGTCCCACGATCCAGCCGCCGCTTGAGCCGTGTAAAGATTTCATCGTCACTGATCAGGTTCTTGAACCTGTCATGCTGCCCGTATTCACGGCGCTTGATGTGTGCCTGCTGTAGCTTCTCCTCCAGGTAGCAGTCCTTGAGGTATCGGATAGCCTGCAACCGTAGAATCCTGGTGTGTGGCATGTCGCCGGGATTCTGCACCTCGCACATTGCGTTCTCCACTTCCAGCACGAACGCCTTGGCGAACTGCTGGACGGCTTTCTGTGCCATGTACCGGGTCGGGTATGCCGTACCACCCCTGAAATGCCCGTCTATGAACTCCAGGGCTTCCACCTGCTTTTGCAGCATGGCAGGCGTCACTTCCCGGTTCAGCAGTTCAATCTTCAAATCTTCGTCAATCTTGGTGGGTAGGTACATTGTCGTGTTTCCTATGTTCTGTGGTTGTTCTGTTTTTGCATTGTTTAAGTAGGTCAAAAGATAACCATTGGGTAAAAGAAATCGTAAACTTTGGTTATACAAACGCAAAGTCAAAGTAGTTGGTTTTTTGGTGTAAC
>NZ_JAYMYJ010000046.1:7329-18126 GCF_035668035.1 Candidatus Thiothrix phosphatis
AGGTGTAACAGGTGTAACAGGTGTAACAGGTGTAACAGGTGTAACAGGTGTAACAGGTGTAACAACGTATCTAACTTATTATTTTTACTTAACTTTATTCACAATCCACCTGTTACACCTTGCAAGAATCGTGGTGTAACAGGTGTAACAGTTGATTTTAAAGGAGTTTTTCCTTTACCCAATGGGCTTCTTCTTGATGTGTTACACCAGTTGCCACAAGGCAAAAAGAAACCGGGACTTGCCCGGTTCATTCACATGATGTCTTGCATCAGCCGAAACAGCTCACCTTCCAACCGCCTGATGGCGTCCATGGCCCGCTGTTCCCGCAGTTCTTCCTTTGTCCTGGTATCCGGCAATCTGGCTTCCTTCCTGGCAAGGGTTGCCGCTGCCTTCACCTGCCAGTATTTCCGGTTTTCCCTGATCAGGGATTCCAGCCGTTTGGCATGTGCTTTCCGTTCCTGCTGTAGTTCCTTCAGGTAGTCCTTCATGCTTTCCCATTCCTGGCGCTGTGCGCCCGTACAGTGCGACATAGGCGGCAAGGTTTGGGCTACCTTTCGCCCTGCCCTTGCGCCACCATCTGCGGTTAACTGGTTTCATTTGTCACTTTTCACCGTCAAATCTTTCTACCCACGATTGCTAATAAGTCTGCGAAAAAAGCGAATTTGCGAATTAAATAGAAAATATCATTTTAAATCATCTACCTGCATCATTTATTAATTTCGCAAAGCCTGCGAATTAAATGCGAATTAAATCAAAAATTAAGCAGAAACAGCCTTGAATACCGTTGCAGCCCTGCCTTTCCCTCCATCTGGTTGCCTTTCACCACGGAAGATTTGCCCCTGGGCTTCCAGCATTTTCAGCAGATCATCAATGTCCTTTCCCTTCATATGCCTTGAATAAACATCAACAGAGATTTCAGTTTTGGTCATCCCGTTCTTTGACTTGCGCAAGGCGGAAAGCAGCCTGCTTGCCTCGTCATCCTTTGCGCTACCGAAGATGAACTGGATACTACCAACGGAGCAATCCCAGACAGCCAGCGCCGCCTTGAGGTGGGCAGGCGTCACGATGTCGGTGCAATCCAGCAGGGCAAAGATGGTGGCAATCCTCAACACTTGCGGCCTTGCCCGTTCGGTCAGCATGACATTTGATTTCACTAACCCCGGAACAACAGAAGCCCATAATTGTTCAGCCTCACCTGACAAGCCCAATCCCCTTGTGAGTGATCCAAAGCGGATGGCCTGGGCAAACTCTCGGGTAAAGTAATCCATCCTGTCCCCTGGCATCTTGCGCGGGATGGAAACGATTTTCGGGCGGCGAACGCAAAGCCATAGCAAACGGTTTGCAAAGCCGTTGCTGTACTCGATTACATCAAGGTCGCGTATCAGTTCGTCATAGGTGATATGCCCAACAAAGCAAACATGCGCGTTTGTGGTTGTCACTGGGTTGTTCTTGATTATGGGTGAGTAGCAACCGTCATCCCAAAGCCTGCGTATCGCGGTTGAAATGGTGTTGCCCTCACGCTTTGAGGCTTTCAAAACGGCAGAGAATTCTTCTTCGATTACCATAAGGCGCTTGTCAGTGACGCCAAGATCAAGTGGCTGACCTTCCTTGTCTGTCTTGTCTGATGGATCACGGACAACATAAGCAATCCCCTCGCCGCTCGACATTGGCCCGTCACGGTATTGGATGGTGGGTTGCCCAGTGCTTGCAAGCATCTTGTCTATTTCCCGCGCAAGCACCCTGGAAGGTTGCGCGGATGTCCCTTTACCGCCGCTGGAAAGTCCGGTGGTTATCGCCATCAGCCTGGGTGGTGCTTCCACATCCCCCAGCCGCAAGACAGCCCCACCACCGAAATAAGCGCCCATGTAGGTGAGTGTATGGATCAGTACGCCAACCGGGTCAGCTTCGGTATCCTGGCATGATTCCAGCGCATACTTGCCTGCTATGCCATAGAAGCATTCACTGCTTGCCACTGGGTAAGCGGCAGGCAGGGTTTCATCCATGTGGTTCTGTTTGGTTGGCCTTTCCGGGTTTGCTGTGTGCTGGATGTAGCCATCGTCATCCGGTTGGATGTCTGCGTATGCCTCAAGAGGGATGTTATCGAATGTTGGCGGTTCTCCGTTGGCTCCCTGCGATGCGCTGTTCTGGCCTGGGAACTCGATGACAACATTGCCAAGTGACTTGATAATTTTATTACCCATGGTAAAATAACCTCCGTTAAATCGTTGAAATTTAAAGCCCGGTCATATCAGAAGTGGTCGGGCTTTTTCTTGTCCACGATCAGCGATTTATGCCAATCGTTCCAGTCGCCGTTTTTCGGTGGAATGATGATGCCAGCGCCCACCGCATCAGCCGCTTTGCTGGCGTAGTAAACGCCCGGATTCTCGATCCGTTCTTTATCAAATTTGATGAACTTCCCAACATCATTATCAGCCGCAAATATCAGTTCCGCGCCTTGATGGTGCGCCCTGATCGTCTGGCCGACTGACAGCAGGTTGCCAACACCGAACGCCACGACTACCGGGTTCCGTGCGCATGTGGAGGGAACAGCCGGTTGCCCAGCCTTCCGCGATGTAGATACGGCCTTTCACTTCCCCAGTGGTCAACCCTCCACCAATCCACAGATGCCCGCCAGCAGCCCGCCCCCTGATAATTTTTGAGCGCCTCGGGGTGATTTGCTGGACGCCTATCAGGTTGTGATTGTCATCACTGATAGGAATGACAATGCTGTTGCTGTCGATGTAATGCCCTGGCGTATGTGGCAGGACATAGCGCCCGCAAGGCCGTAAGCCCTGCATGGCAACAATCCGCTTTTGTTTGAGGTATGGGTGTTCGGTTGGGTAGAAGTTGTTCCAGCCATCAGCCTCAAGGATTAGCTGGTTGAGGACTTCCAGCAGGTCGGCATATCCAGCAGCCGCCCGCCGTTCCGCTTCGGTTGCCCTGGCTTCGGCTTCTGCTTTTCGCTGCTGGTATTCGTCAGCAGGAAGGTATTCGCCGCAACCATCATCCCATTCGCGCCACTCAAAGCAGGTGTCGCCCTGCTGCCAGTGGCGATACCGGCAGAGTGTTCCTTTTGGCAGGTGGTGGCAGACGTAGGAAACTTTATCCAGTCCCTTGCCGCGCCCTGAATGCCACCTGCCATCCATGATCGGGTCAGGGATGGAAACCCCGATACGTTCCGTCATGTGTTCGGCCAGCGTCATCATGCCGCTGCCTGCCCCGCAAGCATTTCGGGGTACTTCGCCGCAACCTCGGAACCCAGCCAACGGGTTGAACCTCCAATCTTGCGCGGCTTTGGCAAAAAGCCTGCTGCACTCCAGCGATAAATAGTAGCCCTCGACACACTGAACAGTGCTGTCATGTCTGAAACCGTCAGAGCCTTTTTGTCCCAGTTTTCAATATTGGTGGTCTTGCTCATTTTATCCGTCTCGATTTGTTTAAAACAAAAACATGGTGGGGCATTCCAACGCGAATGGGTGCTAAACTCCCTAACCTTCATTAACCTGCACAATTCAAACTGTAAGTTCTTCGTATACCTTGCGGATTTCGTAATCAGCCATGAACTGATCAAACGTCTCTTGCGCCATGGATTTGATTTCATCCATTCCGTTGAATGCCTCATTAAAACTTCGACGCCAGCACACTTCCTCATGTGATCCGCTTCCCCATGCCAGCATCCTGCCATAGGCGTGGAACCCCTCGTATCCTGTCACGGCGTTTTCACTGGCAAACTTAACCAGTTCCCTGGCGGTATCGGGTGGCCTTCCATGATTGCGCCGAAAGGCTTGCATCAGTTCCAGGACAACAACCTTTACCTTGCCTTCTCGGGTTGCCTTGCCAGCGTCATTTGCTTGGCTGCTTTTCCCCTTCCCTTCCAGCGTTTCAACCCTGGCTTTCAGGTCGTCGATTTCCTTTTCTAGCCTGTTAACAATAAGTTTCAGTTGTTCAATCTCGTTCATGGCAATCACTCCTTATTGGACTGACTGATAATAGCGCCCCTGCCAAGGGTGGAAAGGATGTCTGCCCCAGTAACCAGCGCCCCATGGATGCGGGTTGTTTCCGCGCCAATCACGGCAAAGGCGTCACCATCACCCAGCAGCTTTTCACAGCCGGTTGACTGTATGGCTACCTTGCTTTGGTCTGCCGTCTTGGTTTTCAGGCCGATGGCTGACGGGATGTTTGCCCGGAATGTCTGGCTGAAAATCTCGGAGTTTGGCGACTGGGTGCAGAGGATCATGTGGATGTTTGCCGACCTTCCCTTTTGCGCCAGCCGTTGCAGGCGTTCCTCGGTCATCAGCTTTTTGTCACGCTTCGCCAACCCCAGCACATCGGCAAGTTCATCAACCACAAACACGATGGGGGTGGACTTGTCGCCACCTGAAAAGCGGGCGTCCATTTCTGCCTCTAACCATTCGGCTTGCGCGGCAATGTCCAGCACTTCGGTTGCCAGTGGCAGGGCTGCCGGTGTGGTCACTTCCACATTCCCCACTGTGCGGGTTATGTCATAGGTCTGCACCATGCGCCCAGAATCGCCGTAGTAAGGCGCGAAGTCTTCCCCCTTGCCGTCACCAATCATCAGGGAGAAACCAGCGCCAGAACGCAGCAGTGAAAGCAGGATCGCATTCACCAGCACGGACTTTCCCGCCCCGGTTGTACCGGCAACAAACAGGTGTACGGCGCGTTTCAGGTCAAACACAAACGGCTTCCCGGTGGCGTCCACTCCAGGGCAGGCGGGAAGTTTCATACCCTTCCGCTGTGTTGCCCATTGTGGGGATTCAAGCAGGGTGGAAAATTCCACCGTATCCCGGCTACCGTTTGGCACATCCAGCGCAATCAGGCCGCGCCCTGCGTTCCGGGTAATGGTAATGTCAGGTGCGCCCATGTCGCGGGCTATGTCATCATCCGGCAGTTTGCCCAACCGTGTACCCTTTGGGATGCGGATCAGGTGGCGTGTAAGTACCGGCCCCGGCAGTGCGCCAGCATGACGCGCCCCCACCAACCCATGGGCTTCCAGCGCTTCCAGCAGTTCACTGTAATCAACCGGGTTGTCTGTTGCCGTCCATTCGTCAAGGTCGCTGCCCAACAGGCAGTTATCCCGCATCCAGGAGGTGATGGCTTGGCGGGAAACCCAGCCCAGCGCCAACGCGCCAACACCAGACGCAAAGGAGACGCCAGCGCTTGCGCCATATGCATCAGCCACCATTGCACCACCAGCCAGCAGCAGGGCGGATGCTGCGGTTTGCAGGTTGGTTTCAGGGTAAAACTGGCCTAAGTCAAAAGTACCGATCCTCATTTCATGTTCTCCTGTTCCATCTGTTTGCGTACCTGTTCGGTTTCCCATGCTGCCACCGCGCCCGCGTCTGGCTGTGGCATGTCTGCCTGCATTGCCGCCTGTACGGTTGGCATGGGCTTATCATTGGCATGTTGCCCGCCCACTGCGGAAACCAGCAGACCAGCACCCATCGCCCCGATAAGGAGTAACGCGCCGGGATTCTGGCTTACCTTTCCCCAAAGGGTTTGTTGTTCTGGATGCTGTGCCGCCATGTCAGAAAGGCGCTGTTTGTTTGCCGTCATGCGTGCATATTCCTGTTTCTGCCGCTCAAGGGCTGCGTTCTCACGCTGTAGTTGCTTCAACTTCTTTATGGCGGAATAGGCACTGTTGGCCGCTGCTATGGCTTCCAGTTGGTGCGGTTCACGCTGGATGGCTTTCATGACTCGCTCCTTGATGGTTGTCTTATGCTCCAGCTTATCCCACGGTTGCCAGTAGGCTGACCGCTCACCATTGCGCCCGATTACCCCGATGCCTTCCAGCATGGGTACAATGTTTTCTTCAAGGAACCTGCGTGGCGTTTCCTCGGTTGCCGCCGCCTCACACATAGCCCGCATCTTGATTACATGCCCGCTGTGGTACTGGCGCATAACCCTGTTAATGCCCGCCACTGTCTTTGCCTTTTCAAGCCCCTTGGTCAGGATGGCGTTCACAATGTAGCGCCTGCCATCCGGCGATTTAATTACTTCCATCGCTGCCTTTCTCCCTTTTTCATCCGCCAAAAGGTCAACAAATAGGGAATAATCCAATTCTGTATTGTCTAATTCTTCATCATGTGTAAAGGTGCAGGAACAATCCAAACCGCCATTTTCTGGTGCGGTAGGCGTGCGGTAGGTTTTTTCGCCCAAAACGGCGGTTTCTGGCGTCCTGTTTTTTCTGTTCAGTTCGATGATGTTGTTTTCGTGTTCCATTGATTTAATCCTCAATTAATCATTCATGCGCGGTGGTTGATGTACGCAGCAAACGCGACCAGAAACCGGGTGGTTGTACTGCCCCGCCATCGCCACATTCAGGAACCTGCTTGCTGATTGAGGCCTCGCCCATCGCTGCGTAAGTGCTGGTGTTTGTGCCGTTGGCGTCATGTGAATCCTTGCCGCGCAAGTACCAAGAGATTGCAGCCGTCAGCCCTTTGAGGTGCGCCGCCGCCGCAAACCCTGCCACCTGTTCCGGTTTGGTCTGGCTCAATACACGGTTGCTGAACCCGTCCTTGATGTTCTCGTTTGCCAGCGCTGAAACCGCCACATCCTGCAAGTGCTGGTTGTTCAGGAATGCCGCCTTGCCGCCCGCCAGCGTCCAGTTGCCCGCATCATCCAGCCATGCTTTCTGATCCTTGCCACTACGCACGGCATAAGGTGCTGACTTGAACGCGGAACGCTTCACCAGCCCGACAATGGAAAGGGCTTCTGCCCCGAACCCGTACCCGGCAAAGTAGCCGTATTGGTTGCCTGGGTGTGCGTAGTAGCCGCTGCTTTCCGCCTTGCGCACGGCATAACGCCACCTGCAAGACTGCACATCGGTAAGGCCGATCAGGGTTAAATCCCCATTGGGTAAGGAATAACTGCGGTCAATGTTGCCGGTGTAGTCCGCCCACATCCTGCCAGCGACAACCACTTGGTTGGCTGTCCAGTCCAGCCCGGTATCAATGGCGTCCTGTGCTTCCTGTGGGAGGTGTTGCAGCCCGATAACCAAGGCAGGGATGGCAACCACGGCGGCAACCGTGGCTGAAACAATCCAGTGCATCTTGGGCTGTGTCTGGCGGTAGGTTGCCCGTACCATCAGCCGCAACCCTGCAATCTCCTGGCGTACCTTGAACAGTTCTTGTGTGGTGCTTTCCATCCTAAACCCCCACCCGTTTGTTGGTGCGGAACCCCAATACCCGGTCAGGGCTGTATGGTTCCATGCTTACCTTGTCATCCTGGTTCCCGCCCAGCACCAGCACATTGCCGTTGCTGTCGAAACCCTTGAAGAAACCGACATGGCCTTGCCAGCTTTCCCGGCTTCCACGCCACAACACCACCACATCGCCGGGTTGCGGTTTGTTGGTGGCAGTACCCCATTGCAGGAAGGAGCGTGCGTTAACTTCCCCAGTGCCTTTAATCCCGTTGGCGTACAGGACGGCATTCACGAACGCAGCACACCATGCGGTGTTGCCTGGGTTGATGGTGATGCCTGCCCGCTGGATGAATGCCGCCAGTTCCTTGCGGTCAGCGTCCTCGTCCTTACCGATCCATTGTGATGCGGTGTTGAGGAATCCTGATTGTGTGCCGCTGGTGTAGGTGTCCGCCCCGCCAACCATCCAGGACGGCAGGACGGAAGCGGCGATTCCGGCAACCTTGGCGCGTGCCATGTCCGCCAGTTCGTCGGCTGTGGCGCTGTAGTAGCCTTGCGCGAAGTTGCCGCCAATGAACGCACACACAAGGATTCCGGCTGTCCAGTCGGCAACAGGGCGAAGTGTGTAGTTCACGATGCCCATTACTTGCGCACCCATTTGTAATAGTTGCCGTCGCTTGCTGGTGTGCAGCGGATAACGCCAAGGGTGGTTTTAGTCCACGCCATGACGCCATCTTTGCATTCCCCAATGGCTTGCGGTGTCAGCTTCCCGTCAGCTTCCCATTCGCCTTCACCTGCTGACTGTGCGCCCGCTTCCGCCCCTGCCTTAGCGCCTTCCTTGATAGCCTCAAAACTGGCGCTGACCATGTTGCCAGCCTGCCGGGTGTTGAATTCCCAGCCAGCGCTTGAAAGCCCCAGCACCAGCAAGCCAGCGCCCAACCATGCCGCGATGGGGGAACGGTCGCCCCAGATCATGACGCCAGCACCAGCCGCGCCGATTGCGCCCACGGTATCCCAGAACCCACCACCCGGCAGGTTCAGGACAGCAGGGCCATTTACGGCAAGGGACAAGGCTGAAAGGCTTCCAGCAAGCACAAGTGCGCCGCCCATCAGTTTGGGCATGGATGAATTGGTTTCCCTGATAAAGCTCATTTTGTTGTACCTCTTATTGCAGTTCTGGCGGGATGTATCCCGGCCTTGGTGGGTTGTACTGGTCAACATCAATGCCCGGTGTGATTGGTTCCGGTTCATCGTGCCAATAGATGCAGGTCAGCACGCCGACCACGAACCCAAGGGCAAACACCTTGATGTAGGCCGACGCGATGCCCCAGAACTCTTTCATGATTCGGCTGTTGCTCATTTAACTGCCCTCAGTTTGTTGGCGTAGCGGTAGCGGGTAGCGCCGCCTGTGCCGGTTTTGGTCAGGATGCCTTGCTCTGCCGCCTTCTTCATGGCGTCCTTTGCCTGCCAGTCAGTACAGCCAGTTGCAGCCACGATAGCCGCTGCTGTTACGTTCCCCTCTCCATTGGGTGCAATGGCATGTTCTGCCAACAGGTCGATAGGTTGCGGTGCAGTTGTGGTAGGGGTTGCGGTTACTGCTGCTTCGGGTTGCGGTGCAGTTGCGGTTTCCTCCACTTCCTCAACTTCAAAGGGTTGCGGGGTTGCGGTGGCAGTTGCGGTAGGGTTGCGGCGCGAAAACATGCCAGCCAGCAGCAACAGTGCAGGCGTCACCAGTTCAAACACGCTTGAAACTGCCCAGCGATAAACGCCGCCGGTATCTGTCAGCCCTTGGGTAATCTGTGACGCAGTGGCTTGACGTACCGTTGGGGTTGAAAGCCTGTCGACTTGCTTCTGTAGCGCCGCGTATTCGCCCGGATACTTGCTCTTTTGGGTAGCGCGTAATTCGGCAGTCATGGCAGACAATGCAGCCATACGCGCCGTTTCCTGTTCCTGGTAGAGCCTGTCGGCCTCAGTTGCGGCGGTAGTTGCGGCAGTTGCGGTAGCCAGTTGCGCACTGTTGTGGATGCCCGCAACCATCGCCACAGCAAACACGCCAGCCACAGCACTAGCAATAACCCGCTTGTCAGTGTCGCTACTGGTGGCGACTACATGCCAGCCTGCATAGATTGCCGCTGCACTGGATGCCAGCACCACGCCGCCGGGGATTGTGCCAAACAGGTCAGACGCCACCGGATATGCTGCAACAGCAGAGGTGATGCCAGTCACACCAGCCAGCGCACGGAGGGATAGCGCGGGGTAGTTCATTGCTGCACCTCCCGTTCTTTGTTTTCGCTGATCATGCGGCGCGTGTTGGCGCTAATGGCCGCATATTGCAGGGCAGACGCAAGGCGTTCAGCCTGATCTGCGGTCATGATTGCCAGCGCCTTATCTGACTTGCAGAACTCGATACTGAGGGTTACAAGTTCGCCGGTAGACATGGCTGCAACCTTCGCACCGTAGCCGTATGTTTCGCCCAATGGGGGAATGTTTACCCTGATGGCTGGAACTGTGCTTGTTGGGGTATGCTTGTCTTGCATGTTGTCGGCTCCTTCAATTGTTAAGCCGGTTATGTGAAGTCCTGTCGCTGGTGTTACAGCACCAGTGCAGGGCGTTATTAGCGGTTTACTGCTTCCTTGCGTTTCAGTTCTAAAAGCATCTTCATGACTACATAGTTAATGCTGCGGTCGTTCTTCTCTGCCTTGGCAACAATCCATTCGCGCAATTCGGCTGGAACTCTCAGTTTGAGTTGTGTCTTCTCCATTGCTTAACCTCTTAGGTAAATTATGGTAATAAGTGGTTCATTGCTTGAATGTAGCACTGTGTTAGCGGTGTTTCAACCTAAATGGTAATAAATGGTAAGAATTGGTTCACCTGTTATGTAAACCAGATGGCGGGCATAATGTGCGGTAAGAATTGAAACCAAAGAGGTTTATTAAATGACCGAACCCACACAGCTAAAATTGCGCGTTCCGCAACACTTGAAAGAAAAGCTGGAAGCAGCCGCCAGCAAGGAACACAGAACTGTAAACATGGAAGTGTTGAAGCGTCTGGAAGAAAGCTTTTCAGGTGGCGCAACACCAGCAAACCATCAGCCAGCGCCAGATATGGACGCCATCACCAAGGCAGTGGAAAGGGCAATAGGGGAACATCTGCCCGACATGGACGCCATCCGGGAAGCCGTAAAGGAAGGGCTGAAAGCGGAACTGGATAGGCGGTTTGATTAATTTTTGATTAAATTCGTATTTAGTTCGTAAGCCATTACTAACCCGCCAAACGATGTAACTACATGATTAACAAAGCTCCTTCTGAGTAAGTTCGTAAATTCGTTAATTTCGTAGGCTTTCTGTGTTTAGCCACACATCCCGCCATCACCTTGGAAGTGATCCGGTTCACTTCCACCTCACACAGAACACCACCTCACACAGTACAGGGTGAACCTGTTGGCAAGTTGCTGGTGGGGTGGCTTCACTTCCCCAATGGGTCTTCACCATCCAGCCTGTGCGAATCTTAGAGTTTTGATTAATTTTTGATTTAATTCGCATTTAATTCGCAGGCTTTGCGAACTATGCAAACGCTGCAACTATATGAGTAAGTATCCCCCGGCAAAGCCGGGGGCTTTAGAATATGTGAGCCGCTCA
>NZ_JAYMYJ010000047.1:0-2894 GCF_035668035.1 Candidatus Thiothrix phosphatis
GCCATTGATGATGAAGTTGGCGGCGAAGGCGGTGTTGGCCGGGTGGAGCAGGACATTGCCGAGCAGCAGGTTGATGTCGTTGCTGGGGCCGGAGAACACGCTGACACCGTCCATGTTGAGGTCGGAGGGGAAGTAACCGGCGAGGCGGAAGTTGCTGTTGGCGAGGGTGTTGGCGGGGGCGGTCAGCACCTTGCCGAGGACGACGTTGATGTCGTTGCTGGGGCCATTGGCGATGACCGAGTCGCTGCTGTTGGCATCACCCGCCCACATCAGGGCTGTGGTTCCGCTGACCAGGCGGGCGTTGCTGCCGAGGGTGGCGGTGGCGGCCAGGGTGAAGTCCACGCTGGCTATGGTGGTGGACAGGTTCAGCGGTGCGGCAGTGGTCACGCCCAGGTGGTTGCGGTGGCGCAGGGTCACGTAGTATTGGCCAGCCGCCACGTCCTCCAGGGTCAGGGTACGGCTGCCGGAAGCGGCGTCGACCACGTCGCCATCACGCTGCAACAGGCCAGCCATGGCGGCGACCCGGTTTTTGGGCGTGTTGGGGTCGCGCAGCTCCACCAGCACCCAGTCCACCGGCGCATCATTGCCGGTCATGGCCAGCAGTGCCGGGGCGGCGGTTTCCGTCCCTGGGTAGGCGAACGGCAGGCTGGCGGAGCCATAGGGCTGGGCGGTGGGGATCAGCCCCAAGGTGCGCAGGCTGTCGTTCATCATGCCGTCCTTGCTGGCATAAGCGCCTTGCAGGAAGCCGCGCACTTGCAGTTTGATCTCCGGCCCGTTGAGCACGCTGATGGTCAGGGTTTGGGAATCGGCCAGGCCACCGTTGTCTTGGACAGCGACGGTGACAATGTACTGGTTGTCGGCGTTGGCATCCGCCGGATGTTCGAAGTCGGGCGCGGCCTTGAAGCTCAACTTGCCGGACAGCGGGTCAATCTGGAACAGGGCCGCGTCCGCCCCACCGCTGATGCTGTAGGCCAGGGTGTCCCCATCCGGGTCAAGCGCCTGGACGGTTGTCACTGCGGTCAGCCCCTCCGTCAGGGTCAGGGTGGCGGTGCTTCCACCGCCGTTGGAGGTGATGGCCGGGGCGGCGTTCTCCTTCACATCCAGTACGGTCACCTTCAATGCTTGTGAATCGATATGGTCGGGAGCGACGTTGTCGGTCACGCTGACAATCACCTCATACATATTGTCTGCATTGGCGTCGGTTGGATGCTCAAAGTCCGGAGCGGTTTTGAAGCTCAGTACGCCAGTGGTGGGGTTGATGTTGAACAAAGCTGCGTCCGCCCCACCTTGGATAGAAAAGGTCAGGGTGTCGGCGGCATCCGGGTCAGTGGCTGTCACTGAGGTGACGTAGGTCTGGTTTTCCGGCGTTTGCAGCACGGCGCTGACAATGCGTGGCGGATTGTTCTCCACCACATTGGTGACCACAATGACCTCCACTTGTTCGGTGCACAGATTGCCGCTGTCGCAGACCTGGGTCATGAGCAGGTAGGCATTGTCGCCATTGCTGTCTTTGGGGGTCTCATAGTCCGGCGGGGCCTTGAAGCTAATGGCCCCGGTGGCCGGGTCAATGGAGAACAGGGCGCCGTCGAACACCGGCAGCAAGCTATAGGCCAGGCCGTTGTTTTCCGCATCCGCGTCATCGGTGGCATTCACGTCCAGCGCGACCCCGGTGCCGTTTTCGGCGAAGGTGACATTGTTGGTGGAGGTGATGACCGGCGGGTCATTGCCTGGGGTGACAGTGAGGTTGACGGTCGCGGTGGCCTTGCCGCCGTTGCCGTCGCTGACTTCGTAGCGGAAGCTGTCCGTCCCGTTGAAGTCTTTGGCTGGCGTGTAAATATAAGTTCCGTCGGCTTTCAGGGTCAGCGTCCCGTGAGCCGGAGCGGTTACAGGGGTGGTGTTGATGGTCAGCGTGTTGCCATCGGGGTCAGTGTCGTTGGCCAGCACGCTGGAGCCATTCAGGACGGTGTCCTCGGCGATGGTGGCGGAGTCGTTGTTGGCTACCGGCGCATCGTTGACCGCAGTGACGGTCAGGTTGACGGTGGCGACGGCCTTGCCGCCATTGCCGTCGCTGACTTCGTAGCGGAAGCTGTCGGAGCCGTTGAAGTTGGCGTTCGGCGTATAGGTGTAGGTGCCGTCGGCCTTCAGCACGAGGGTCCCGTGGGCTGGGGCGGTGACTGGCGTGGTGTTGACGGTCAGCGTGTCGCCATCGGGGTCAGTGTCGTTGGCCAGCACGCTGGAACCGTTGAGGACAGCATCCTCGGCGATGGTGGCGGTGTCATTGACGGCGGTGGGAGCATCATTCTGTGCGCCTACGGTAATGGTGACGGTGGCGGTGTCAGAGCCGCCTTTGCCGTCGCTGACGGAATAGGTGAAGCTGTCGGAGCCGTTGAAGTTGGCGTTCGGCGTATAGGTGTAGGTGCCGTCGGCCTTCAGCACGAGGGTTCCATGAGCTGGGGCGGTGACTGGAGTGGTGTTGATGGTCAAGGTGTCGCCGTCCAAATCGGAATCGTTGGCCAGCACAGAGGCTCCGTTGAGGATGGAGCCTTCCAAGGTGGTGGCGGAATCATCCATGGCAATTGGCGCATCGTTGACCGGGGAAATGGTGATGGTGACGGTGGCGGTGTCAGAGCCACCTTTGCCGTCACTGACGGAATAGGTGAAGCTGTCTGTCCCGTTGAAGTTGGCGTTCGGGGTGTAGGTATAGGTTCCATCGGCCTTCAGCGTCAGGGTCCCGTGGGCAGGGGCGGTGACCGGGGTGGTGTTGACGGTCAGCGTGTCGCCGTCCAGGTCGGAGTCGTTGGCCAGCACAGAGGTGCCGTTGAGGATGGCGTCTTCGGCAACGGTGGCGGAATCGTTGTTGGCGACCGGCGCATCATTGACCGGGGTGATGGTGA
>NZ_JAYMYJ010000047.1:2994-96557 GCF_035668035.1 Candidatus Thiothrix phosphatis
ACGGTGGCGGAATCGTTGTTGGCGACCGGCGCATCATTGACCGGGGTGATGGTGACGGTGACGGTGGCGGTGTCAGAGCCGCCTTTGCCATCGCTGACGGCGTAGGTGAAGCTGTCCGTCCCGTTGAAACTGGTGTTCGGTGTATAGGTATAGGTTCCGTTGGCGTTCAAGACCAGGGTTCCGTGGGTCGGGGCCGTCACTGGGGTGGTGTTGACGGTCAGCGTGTCGCCGTCCAGGTCGGCGTCATTGGCCAGTAAGGTTGTGCCATTCAGCGGGGTGTTTTCCGGCGTGCTGGCGGCGTCATCGTTGGCGACCGGCGCGTCGTTGACTGGGGTGACTGTGACCGTGACTGTGGCGGTGGCCGTGCCGCCATTGCCGTCGCTGACGGAATAGGTGAAGCTGTCTGTCCCGTTGAAGTTTGCGCTCGGTGTATAAGTGTAAGTTCCATCGGCCTTTAGCACGAGGGTTCCATGGGTTGGGGCTGTCACTGGGGTGGTGCTGACAGTCAGTGTGTCGCCATCGGTGTCACTGTCATTGGCCAGTACG
The DNA here is from genome assembly GCF_035668035.1 of Candidatus Thiothrix phosphatis. NCBI lineage: Bacteria > Pseudomonadati > Pseudomonadota > Gammaproteobacteria > Thiotrichales > Thiotrichaceae > Thiothrix > Candidatus Thiothrix phosphatis. The sequence goes on from NZ_JAYMYJ010000047.1 coordinate 3,541, forward strand.
GTGGAGCCATTGAGGACAGTGTCCTCAGCGGTGTTGGCACTGTCGTTGGTGGCGGTTGGCGGTGCATTGTTCATCACAATCAGCGTTGACTGGTAATTGCGGAATGCATACCACCACGTATTGATCGTGTTGCCGTTGCCGTAACCGCCTAACTGGTCGGCTGTCAGATAGTTCCATGTCTGGCGGGTAATTGCGCCAGTGTCGGTGTTGGTCAGGACGGTCGGCGTAACACCGGAGGGCTGGGTGATATTGCTGTCGTCCCAGAATTGCAGGTTGGGGCCAACCGTTCCGCCAGCTGTCTGGGTATAAACCTTGAAGCCGTTATCCAGCCCTTCCACGTCGTAAGCGGTGAAGTGCGTTTCACCTTGGGTATAGGTCAACAGGGCGGTAATCGGATACTGGCTTTTCGGCACTGTTGCGCCTGCCCCGTTTTTGCCATCCCAAGGGACTTGGTTAACGCCAGCGTTTACATTGGCGTATAGGCGGCGGTCTAGGCCAGCGGTATAGGTGCCATCATTATTGATGTCCAGCACAATATCCACTGCCCCCGGCTGGGTGACGTCTACCTGGACGGCGGTATTGGCGGTGCTGTCCACTTTTAACGGCAAGTTTTGGGGAACGCCCTCAACCCCCAAGGGGTACACATTGGTGTCAGGTGGGTTCAGGAAAATTTTATGTGAAGGTGTTGTTTGGTTGGCGTTCATGACCGACTTGCGGTCGGTTGCCTTGACCCCTGTAGAAGCTGTGCCAGTATCGTTAAATGAAAATTGGCCTTGTAATGGGCGCAGCCCGGAGTTCTGGAAGTCAATTTTGGTGACATAGTTTTTGGCGTCATAGGCATACATGGAGCCATTGAAGGCTTTGGCAAAGGGGGATGCCTGATAAGTGGCCGGGTCATTGGCGCGGACTGCCCAGTTTTTTGACCAGATACGGCCATTGATGGCGGTGGGCGTGGCGGCCTTGGTGGCGACGGTAAGGTCGAACCATTTGATGTTGATCACGCTGTCAGTATAGTTGTAGCCGCTTTCTGTGTAGCTGAAGCTGCCGACGCTGGCGGTGCTGTTGTTCAGGTCAAATTCAATGTAGTAGTCGCCCGCGCCCTTGCCTGCGGTGGCTGGGTCAAATGTCCAAATCCCTGAAGTTGAATAGCCGCCTGCGGTAATGTTGCTGGGGCCTGCCGCCGCTGCCGCGTATGAGGTCAGGTTGGGGGCTGTGCCGCCTGTGCCGACGAGATAGGGGCCAAACACCACAGTCCCATCGGGGGCTTTGATGCGGAAATAGTAGGGCACATTGGCGTCAGTGCCAGTTCCCCTGACCAGATCAGACAAGCCGATGTGCAGCTTTTCATTGCTGGGGTCGGCTATGTGGATGTAAAGGCGGTTGTCGGCAGGCTGGTCATATCCGGCAAATGGATAGGTGGCAGAGACGCTGCTGCCGGTTTCCCCGACTCCCAGCGCAGAACCGTCTGTTGAGTTGGGGGACCATTGCTTGGTGCCTTCCGCAAAAGCTGTCGAGGTAAGCGCACAGCTTGCTATTGTTACCCCAAGAGCCAGGCGGATGCATAACGCTAGGTTAGAAAGCTTGACGGTGGGCGCTATGACAGGCCGCAGGAAATCTGAATCCTTCATTGAAGAAATCCTCATTTATCATATTTGTTATTCATTTTGTACGGTAACTTGTTCCCTGGTATGGGCAGGGAGAGAGGTGACACTCTAAAAGTTTCCCTCGCATCATTAATAAATTTTGATGGCTGTTCAACAAAAGCGGATGAGTGGGATGCGAAAGGTAAGGGTTGCCGTCGGGAATGATGTTTAATTCTTGCGCTTGTGGGCGTCTGGAAATCCGATGGAGGTGCTGTGCTACAATGGCGGCCTCTGACAAACAACAACGGACGAAGATGAAGACTCGCATTTTGGGGGATGGGCCACAGTCTAAAAAGCGCCGCTGGCTACGGTGGTTGCTCGACATCAGCATTATTCTTGTCATTATTTTCGGGCTGCGTGCCTGGCAGCACAGGGGCATGCTGGAAGGCGAAGCCCCTGATTTTGAGTACACGGCCCTCAATGGTTCAAGTGTTCACCTTGACAACTACCGTGGCAAACCTGTCCTGTTACATTTTTGGGCCAGTTGGTGCCCGATGTGCGAGCTGGAGCAGGATAGCATCACCAGCATCAACAAGGATTGGAAAGTCATTACGATCGCTTTCCAATCAGGGGGGAAAGATGAGGTGCAGCGTTATCTGGAGCGTAAAAAACTGACGGATTGGGTAACCATTGTTGATACGGATGGTTCGCTGGCAGCGGAATATGGCATTCATGGCGTACCGGCCAGTTATGTGCTGGATGCGGAAGGGATGATCCGTTTTCGGGAAGTTGGCCTGACGTCTGGATGGGGGTTGCGCATGCGGTTGTGGTTGGCCAAGTTGCTGGTCAGTGATTAGGGGCTAGCTGGCAAACGCCTTCCATAGCAACAATAGCCCCAATAGGGTGACCAACAATCCGGCAGTCCGTCTAACCTTGGGGTCGCGGGTGAATTGCGCCAGCTTTGCCGCCGCCACGCCCATCAACAGCAGGTTGGGCAATGTCCCCAGCCCGAAGGAGAGCATCAGCAGGACGCCTTTGGTGATGCTGCCCGCCGATAGCGCCCAGATCAGCATGCTGTAAACCAGGCCGCACGGCAGCCAGCCCCAGATAAAGCCAAGCGGCAGTGCTTTGGCGGGGGAATCCACCGGCATGAAACGCCGTCCCAGCGGTTCAATGCGCCGCCACAGCACCCGTCCGGCATTTTCCACTTTGGCCACACCCTGCCAGATTCCGGCCAGATATAAACCCAGCGCAATCATGAACAGTGCAGCAAAGGCCCGCAGGAACTGGCTGATGCTTTCAAGGCCGCCGATGGACAGAAAGGTGGCGCCCAACCCGCCAGCCAAGGCTCCGGCCAACATATAGCCGCTGATACGGCCAGTATTGTACGCCAGCAGCATTGGCAACAGATTGGATGGGGGGTGGCGTTGTGTGGCGGGCAAGCTGAACGTCAGGGCGCTGACAATGCCGCCGCACATGCCCAGGCAATGGACTCCGCCCAACAACCCAACCACCAGCGCTGCCAGATATTCAGAATGGGTGAGCCAGCCCCATGCCATCAGTTCAGGGTTTGCCGTGTTTTATAGTGGTCGCCGTTGAATCCGGTGAAAAAGTTTTCCAGTAACGGATGCTCTACAGGCTCGGTGGAAGCGTCCGCCTCCAGATTGCGCTCGGCCACATAGGCTACCCGCCCGTCCTGGTCAATCAGGACGTGGTACCACGGCTCTTCTTTGCTGGGGTTGCCTGCTTCGACATTTTTCTCAAACCATTCTTCCGTCCCCTGGAAATCAGGGTCCACGTCAAAGATGACGCCCCGGTAATTAAACAGGCGGTGATGGATCAACTGGCCAATTCCGAAGGAGGCTGTTTTTTCTTCCATCGTGACGATTCCTCAAGTCTGTCTATAACGATGTTCTATTGTCTCAATATGCGGCTACTCACCGCCAATATCAAGATTCCCTAATGTGTCCTTGATCATGTCCACCCGGCGGCGGTGAATTTCATCCTTGATTTGTGCGCCTTGAAAGCCTTGCAAGGTGATTTCCCTGACATCAACTTCCTGACTGGCGGCCAATGCTTGCCGGAATATGCCTGCCTGTGGATAAGGCCGGTCTTCGAAGCCAGCCCGCCCACGCGCATCCGCTTCACAAGCCAACAACAGTTGTGCAAACCGTGCTGGTTTACGGAAGGCGTCTGTCGCCTCCAACACTTTCAGGATGGTCTGCGGGCGTAATTGTCCGGCCTTATGGATATGACCGTGATAGGCCGCCACATGTTCAGCCAGTTCACGAAAGCGGTTGGGGACTCGCAAGCGTTCGCACAATTCTGTCGTCAGGCGGCGGCTGACAAGTTCATGCCCGTGGTGGCTGGGCAGGATGTCGGCTGGCGTCAGGCCTTTGCCAAGGTCGTGGGTGAGTGCTGCGAAACGTACCTCCGGATCAGCGCTCAGTTTGACGGCTTGCTGCAACACTAACAATGTGTGCGCGCCGCAATCAATTTCCGGGTGGTGTTGTGCCGGTTGTGGCACGCCAAACAGGCGGTTAATTTCTGGGAACAGCACTTGCAGTGCGCCACATTCGCGCAGCACCAGGAAAAACTGTTCCGGGTTTGGCTCTGACAGTGCGCGCACGGTTTCCTGCCAGACCCGTTCGGGTGTCAGCGCATCTACCTCACCAGCGGCCACCATAGAACGCATCAGTTGTTGTGTTTCCCCGGCCACCTGAAACCCCATGGGGGCGAAGCGGGCGGCAAACCGGGCGACCCGCAGGATGCGCACCGGGTCTTCGCTGAATGCGGGGGAAACATGCCGCAGCAAATGCATTTGCAAGTCCGCTTGTCCGCCATACGGGTCGATGATATTGCCATTGTCATCCTGCGCCATGGCATTGATGGTCAGGTCGCGGCGGGCAAGATCCTCCTCCAGGGTCACATCTGGAGCGGTGTGGAACTGGAACCCATGATAGCCTTTGGCCGTCTTGCGCTCGGTGCGGGCCAGGGCGTATTCCTCCCCGGTCTGAGGGTGTAGGAAAACCGGGAAGTCATTGCCTACCGGCTTGAACCCTTGGGCTAATAAATCAGCAGGGGTGGCTCCGGTGACCACCCAATCGCGGTCTTTTACCGGCACCCCCATAAGCAGGTCACGGATCGCGCCACCGACAAGATAGGTTTTGGTTTGGGTCATAGCGTATGTAATGCGTGATGGCTGTTGATAGGGGAAGGAAGTATATCTTTTTTCTTGTATATTAGCATAATCTAATTTATTGAAAACACAAGGATTACATTGACCCTGCGCCTGATTTGTGGTGTGATTCCAAGTGCTGAGGGAGAATGCTGCCAAATGTTTATCTGATAAAAAGTATCCCACGTCAATCAATAGTTAGGAGTTCGCGCTAATGGCCCATGTCGTTATTCTGGGAGCCGGGACAGGAGGAATGCCCGCTGCCTATGAGATGAAAGAGATGCTTGGTAAAGCACACGAAGTCACCGTTATCAATGAACGTGATTATTTCCAGTTTGTGCCTTCAAACCCCTGGGTTGCGGTAGGTTGGCGCACCCGCGCCGACATCACTTTCCCGATTGAAAAATACTTGGGCAAGAAAGGCATCAACTTCATCACCGCACGTTGCGACAAGATTGATGCGGCAGGCAATGCCCTGCATCTGGATAATGGGCAAACCGTCAATTACGATTATTTGGTGATCGCAACTGGGCCGAAGCTGTTTTTCCAGGAAGTGGAAGGTGCAGGCCCGAATGGTGGCCACACCCACTCGGTTTGTGACGTGACCCATGCGGAAAAGGCTTATGGCGATTATCAAAAAATGCTGGAAAAAGGTTCCGGCCACATCGTTGTAGGTGCGATGCCATTCGCCAGCTGTTTCGGCCCCGCTTACGAGTTCGCCTTTATTGTTGACGCCGACCTGCGCAAGCGCAACGTGCGCAACAAGTTCAAAATGACCTATGTTTCTTCCGAACCTTACATTGGCCACTTGGGTTTGGGTGGTGTAGGTGATTCCAAAGGCATGCTGGAGTCTGAACTGCGCAATCACCACATTAATTGGGTAGTCAATGCCAAGACCACCAAGGTCGAAGAAGGCAAGATGTTCGTCACCGAGCTGAATGGTAAGGGCGAAGTGGAAAAAGAGCATGAAATTGCCTTTGATTTCGCTATGATGCTGCCAGCATTCAAAGGTGTTGATGCGGTTGCGGCAGTCGAAGGCCTGTGCAATCCGCGAGGCTTCGTCATTGTTGATGAACTGCATCGCAGCCCGAAATATAAGAATATCTATTCTGCTGGTGTTTGTATCGCCATTCCGCCGGTTGAAGCCACTCCGGTCCCAACTGGCGCACCCAAGACCGGCTATATGATCGAGTCCATGGTGACGTCATTGGTGCATAACATTGCTGATGAACTGGCGGGTAAGGAACCGCACACCACTGGCACTTGGAACGCCATTTGTTTGGCGGACATGGGCGATACTGGCGCGGCCTTTGTGGCGCTGCCACAGATTCCGCCCCGCAACGTCGCTTGGTTCAAGAAAGGCAAGTGGGTGCATATGGCCAAGATTGCATTCGAGAAATACTTCATCCGCAAGATGAAGAAAGGCAGCTCCGAGCCATTCTATGAAAAGTCTATCCTGAAGATGATGGGGATTACCCGTCTCTGAAGAAACTGGCGGGAGTCAGGGGCAGAGTGATGGGAGGCTTGAGCGCCTCCCATTTTTATTTGAGGTAGGGATGATTTTACCAAACGATTTACAGGAAACGGTCGCACGCGCACTGGCGGAAGACCTCGGTTCGGGCGATGTGACGGCGGGGCTGATTCCAATGGGGCGACAGGCGGTCGCCAATGTTTTCTGCCGTGAAGAGGCTGTCATTTGCGGAACTGCATGGTTTGACGAAGTGTTCCGGCAGCTTGATCCGGCAGTGACAGTGGAGTGGCGTTGTCAGGATAGTGGCAGGGTGCAGACTGACGCATTGTTATGCAGCTTGCGCGGCAGTGCGCGCTCTATCCTCAGCGGTGAACGTACTGCGCTGAATTTCCTGCAAACCTTGTCGGCGACGGCGACGGCGACCTGCCGTTATGTCGATCTGGTGGCACATACCCAGTGCCGGATACTGGATACCCGCAAAACTTTGCCTGGATTGCGCACGGCACAGAAATACGCTGTGCTGTGCGGTGGCGGAACCAACCATCGCATTGGCCTGTATGACCGTGTCCTGATCAAGGAAAACCACATCATGGCAGCAGGCTCGATTACCGCCGCCATCCAACAGGCGCGTAAGCTGCATCCCAATATCCGGGTTGAGGTTGAAACCGAAAACCTACAGGAGCTGGCGGAAGCCGCCGCCGCGCAGGCTGACATTATCATGCTGGATGATTATGATCTGGCGGCAATGCGCGAAGCAGTGCGTGTGATTGGTGGGAAAATCCCGCTGGAGGCTTCGGGTGGCGTCAGCCCCGAAACCGTGACGGCAATTGCTGAAACCGGGGTGGATTTTGTGTCCATTGGCAGCATCACCAAACATATCCGTGCAGTCGATTTGTCGATGAGGTTTGTCAAATGAAACACTGGCTGGGGTTGGCCATCATTTTGGCCTTACTGGCGGGCTGCGGCAACAAAGGGCCGTTGTACTTGCCCAATGACGCAAAAGCAAAACAGGAACAGGCTAAGTAATCCATGGATCATTTTGAATACCGTAACGGGCAGTTGTTTGCTGAAGATGTGGCGGTCGCCGATATTGCCCGCGCACATGGCACGCCGTGCTACATCTATTCCCGCGCTACGCTGGAGCGCCACTGGCGTGCTTTCAATGACGCTTTCGGCGCGCAACCGCATTTGGTCTGCTATGCGGTGAAGGCCAATTCCAATATCGCCATCCTTAACCTGTTCGCGCGGCTGGGCTCCGGTTTTGACATCGTTTCGGGCGGGGAGCTGGAGCGTGTGCTTAGGGCGGGCGGCGACCCCGATAAGGTGGTGTTTTCCGGCGTTGGCAAGAAGGCGGCGGAAATTCGTCGGGCACTAGAAGTGGGCATCCACTGTTTCAATGTGGAATCAGAAGCCGAGCTTGGCCGCATCAACGCCATCGCAGCAGAAATGGGTAAGGTGGCACCGGTTTCGCTGCGGGTGAACCCGGATGTGGATGCGCAAACGCACCCCTATATTTCCACCGGGTTGAAGGAGAACAAGTTCGGCATTGAAATTGGCCGGGCGGAAGCTGTCTACCTGCAAGCCGCCCGTATGCCGAATCTGCGGGTTGTGGGGATTGACTGCCATATCGGTTCGCAATTGCTCACGCTGTCGCCGTTCATGGATGCATTGCAGCGGGTGCTGGCGTTAGCGGAGCGTCTGGCCGGGCATGGCATCGAAGTGCGTCACCTGGATGTCGGCGGCGGCTTGGGGGTGCGTTACCAAAATGGCCAGGTTGCGCCAAGTCCGGCGGAGTATATGGGCCAGCTATTCACGGATGGACGCTTGCGCCAGTATGAAATTTTCGTCGAACCGGGCAGGGCGATCGCCGCCAATGCCGGAATCCTGGTGACGGAGGTCGAATTCCTGAAAATGGCGGAACACAAGAATTTCGCAGTGGTGGACGCCGCCATGAACGACCTGATCCGACCCGCCCTCTATGGCGCTTGGCAGGAAATTATCCCAGTTACGCCGCGGGCTGAGGGCAAAACCGAAACTTACGATGTTGTCGGGCCGATTTGCGAGACGGGTGATTTTCTCGGCAAGGGGCGTGACCTTAATGTCCAGCCGGGGGATTTGCTGGCGGTGCGCTCATCCGGCGCATATGGCTTCACCATGTCGTCCAACTACAATACCCGGCCCCGCGCAGTGGAGATCATGGTGGACGGCGAGGCCATGCATGTCATCCGGCAACGGGAAACTTTGGAGGACTTGTTGCGGGGGGAAACCACGCTACCGTGAGTGGATAAATTAATCAGTCAATTTTCCCTGTTATTTTTGTTGTGAAAAATCCGCCATTACCGTCTGGCGGATTTTTTTTGCATTCTATGCTTTTCTGATGGGGTTACCGAACATGTGGCATGTAGGCTTGTCTATGTTTTAGAAATGTTGAGTAATACGTGCCAATTCGAGGAGGCCAGGAAGTTTTATGCCAGCACCAACAATAACAGCAGTTCGCAGGGACGCTGGAGTCGTACTTTCCAAGCGGGGCAAGGTGACGGCAAAAAATCCGGAGGGTGAATCCCGCATACTCAAACGGGGTGATCCGGTCTATGCCGATGACATGGTGCATACGGTGCGTGGCGCTAATGTGCAATTAAAAATGAATGATCGGAATATTGTGATGTTACGCGGCGGTTGTGCATTTCGTGTCAGTATTTACCAGGCGCAACCTAAAGATGTGGGAGATGTCCAGCGTTATGAATACGTTGGTGGGGTTCTGCGTGAAAGCCGCCGTGAATCTGCCCAACTGCTGGATTTGGAAATTCATTGAGTCCCATTTTCCAGGCATTTCTGGAAAGCATCAGCGGCAGTTTGCAACAATGTGATGTAAGTGCCGCCATTCAGTGGCAATTGCATGCCCAATGGATCCAGTTCGCCAAGCTTTATCCCAGTTCCCTCCACCAGTGTTTTGACCAGCGCAGGTGAAAACTGCGGCTCCTGAAACAGGCAAGTTGCTTGTTTTTTTTCAATGATTTTGCGGATGTCCAATACATGGCGTGCGCCCGGCAAGCGGGATGCGTCCAGGGTTACTGCTCCAGCAAAACTCAGGCCATAGTGGCTGTCGAAATGTTGCCATGCGTCATGGAAACTCAGGTAAGGCCTATGGCTGAAAGGCGCGAGTTGCTGGCGGATACGGGCATCGGTTGCTGCAATTTGCTGGATGAGTTGTTGCGTATTTGTATGGTACTGTGCCGCATGCGCGGGGTCGATGGCGCTTAACGCACTGTCAATTTCGCGGCTCATGGCGATGGCGTTTTGCGGATTTAACCATATGTGCAGGTCTTCGTTGTGCCCAGTGTGTTGTTCGGTGTCCGTTGGATCAGCTCTGTCCGTGTGCGTTGAGCGGGAATAGAGGTGGTTGACGCCATTCGCTTGACTCAAATCGATGACTTGCGTTGTCGCTGGCAGATTGGCCAGTGGTTTGTCGAGGAATGTTTCCAGCCCGCTGCCGATGCGGAAAATGACCCGGGCATTTCCCAGGCTGCGCATGTCCGATGGCCTGAGGGCGAAATGGTGGGGAGAGGCGCCATCGGGTAGGAGCTGGTGAATTTCCAATGGGCCGCCATCACCGCCCGCAATGGCATAAACCAGCGCCTGAATGGGTTTGATGGTGCTGATGACTAGGGGTTTGGCTGCCGGTTGCTGCTGGCAGGATTGCAAAACAGGTAAGCATAATAATAGGAAAATCGTTAAGATACGGGACATTTTTTTACTCATACATACTGGCGGAGCATGTCTACCCCATTATTGGCAAAACTGGAAAATGTTGGGTTGCGGTTTAGGCAACGGGTGATTCTGCACGATGTCAGCCTTGAAGTGTACCCACAAAGCATTCTCACCCTGATCGGCCCCAACGGGGCAGGCAAGTCCACGATTTTGAAAGTCTTGCTGGGTTTGCAGAAACCCGATTCCGGCACGGTATGGCGGATGCCTGGATTGAGGGTGGGGTATGTGCCGCAAAAATTTCATCTTGACCATTTGTTGCCGTTGACAGTTGAGCGTTTTATTGGCTTGAAATTGCGCCGACATGATAGCGCCGCTGTGCGTCAATGTGCTGTCGGGACGGGTGTGGAAGGCCTGCTGGAGCAACCTGTCCAGTCCCTTTCCGGTGGCGAGTTGCAGCGTGTGCTGTTGGCGCGTGCGCTGCTTCATGAACCGCAGTTGCTGGTGCTGGATGAGCCGGGGCAGGGGGTGGATGTCACTGGCCTGAGCGAGCTTTACCAGCTTATTAACCGTTTGAAACAGGAACATGGCTACGGCGTGCTGATGGTGTCGCACGACCTGCATTTGGTCATGGCGGCAGCAGATCAGGTGCTGTGCCTGAACCAACACATCTGTTGCTCAGGGCGGCCGGAGGCTGTGTCACGCCATCCCGAATATTTACGTTTGTTTGGGGATTTGCGCACCGCCGGATTGGCGGTTTACACCCATCATCACGATCACCAACACGATATGCATGGCTGCATCGTGCCATTGTCCGACACAAAGGGGCAAACCCATGGATGATTTTATCTGGCGGGCATTATTGGCGGGTCTTGCGGTGGTGCTTATGAGCGGTTGGCTGGGCGTGTTCTTGCTGTGGCGGCGGATGGCCTATTTTGGCGACACTTTGTCGCATTCCGCATTGCTGGGGGTGGCGTTGGGGCTGATGACGGGAACGAACTTGAATCTGTGGGTAATGTTGATTTGCGTGATGGTGGCGTTGCTAATGTTATATGTGCAACACAATCCTGCGCTGGGCAGCGATACGTTGCTGGGCATTATCGGGCACAGCGCGTTGGCGCTGGGCACAGTGGCCCTGACTTTCCTGCCCAATATCAGGGTTGATCTCATGGCTTATCTGTTTGGTGATATTCTGGCTGTGACATGGTTTGATGTCGCTTTGACCTGGGGATTGGCGCTATTGCTGATGGCGGTGATGGCTCGGGTGTGGCGGCCTTTGCTGGCGTTGAGCGTCCATGCCGAACTGGCGCAGGTGGAGGGTGTCAAGGTGTGGCAGGTAAGCGCCAGCTATATGTTGCTGATTGCGTTGATGGTGACGGTGGCGATGAAAGTGGTGGGTGTTCTGTTGTTGACGGCTTTGTTGATTATTCCAGCTGCAACAGCGCGGCGTTTCGCCCGTACCCCTGAGCGGATGGCGTTGCTGGCGATCGTTTTGGGTGTGTTGGCTTTGATGTTAGGGATGGTGATTTCCTTGCAACTGGACACGCCTACTGGCCCCAGTATTGTTGTTGCAGCCAGTTTTTTATTCGTTCTGGTGCAGTGGTTGCCACAGCGTAGCGGCTGATTGGTGCAGTTCGGCAAAAACATATTGTGCGATGCACAATATGGTGCTACAACGTGGTACTTAGGGTTTTCCCTAAGTGTTCAACCGTCAATTTAGCGTGGCCTGTGTTTATGGAAATTACCGCTGTCTACCCTGGAACATTCGATCCTGTCACCAAGGGGCATCTTGACCTAATCAGGCGTGCCAGCAAGCTGTGCGCGCATGTGGTGGTGGGGGTTGCTTCCAACCCGAAAAAGAAGCCCCTGTTCGCATTGGAGGAGCGGGTGGCCATGATCCGGCGTGAGCTGGAGGAAATGAACTTGACGGGATGTGTAAGTGTCAGGGGATTCGAGGGATTGTTGGTGGATTTTGCGCGTGAGCAGAATGCGCGGGTGTTGGTTCGTGGGATGCGGGCAGTTTCCGATTTTGAGTTTGAATTTCAGTTGGCGAGTATGAACCGCAGCCTTGCGCCGGAGGTGGAGTCGGTTTTTTTGATGCCCGGTGAGAGTTTTTCCTTTATTTCTTCCACATTGGTGAAGGAAGTGGCCATTCTTAACGGGGACGTTTCACGCTTTGTCGCGCCACATGTGCTGGATGCATTGAAACAGAAAATTGTCCAAATTCGCCAGGAGCGTGGTCTGGCCTAACAGATCCCTAAATATTGCTATTTTGATACTGGTTAATGTTATCTTGCCACTTGGATTGATAAGATCGCCTGAAACAGAAATTCGAGAGGAATATTTTTATGGCATTGATGATTAACGACGAGTGCATTAACTGTGATGTATGTGAGCCAGAATGTCCGAATAACGCCATTTCGCCGGGGGATGAAATCTATGTGATTGACCCTGCCCGTTGCACTGAATGCGTCGGCCACTATGATAAACCACAGTGCGTGGAAGTGTGTCCGGTAGAATGTATTCCGCATGACCCAGATCATGTGGAATCAAAAGAGCAATTGCAGTTGAAATATGAGAGGTTGATGGCGGCGGTCTGAAAGGGGCGCTTGCTTTTCAAATACAACGACGCCCGCAGATGCGGGCGTCGTTGTGTGTGGATGAGAAAATGTGTTGATTATTTGCTGTTGGTGGTGGCCGGTTTGGCGGCGGTGAACACCATTAGTATTTTGCGGTTGTTGTCCAGTATATGCAATTGTTCACGCGTAATTGCATATAAACTTGCCTTGCTGAGTTGTTCCAGATAGCGTTGTTCCAACCGGTCACGTTCGTTATTGCAAGCCATTTTGGTGGCTCCAATTTGGTGTGTGCTGAATACGCCGTCATTGCTGCTGGTATAATTGCCAAAGTAGCGGTTGCAGCCACCATATCCAGTGATGCGGCTTGTTTCGAAACTGATGGTTGGCAGGTAGGCGGTATTGACTGACTGGCTGTCCAACGATTTTAAATTCCAGTTTGTGCCCGCAAGAGATGCGCCCAATTCAGCTTTCCTAGTATCCAAAGTACAGGCAGAGACAATGGCGAGAACCACTAAAACACTAAAGATTTGTCCTGCAAATGAAGCAAAGAATGCTTTCATGCCTGCATTACTCCTACGGGTCTATTGTTATCATTTATTGAGTCATGAATGCATGGAAAGTTGCATCCTAATATTCAATCATGCTCCCACCTACAAACCTAACGCAAACTGAACTGATGGGCTGTATGATGGCTCGATTTGAGGAAAGATGTCATGAGCAAGAACCCGCAGGAGACACTGGGGCAACTACTGGTTGAGGCAAAAACCCTGCAATTGGCGACGCTCAACGCAGAAGGTGAACCGTCGATCAGCTATGCGCCATTCGTGACGGATGCGGAAGGGAATTTCTACATTTTTGTCAGCAAGCTTTCCAGCCACACGCAGGAAATCCTGGGGCATCCGCAGGTCGCGGTGCTGGTGATTGCGGATGAGCAGGATGCACGGCAGATTTTTGCCCGCACCCGTGCAAGCTACCGTTGCGGGGCGGAGATTGTGGCGCGGGAAGATGCGGTTTTCCCGCTCATATTGGATGCGATGGAAGCGCGCTTTGGCAATGTGGTCAATGTGCTGCGTGGGCTGGGGGATTTCATGATGTTCCGGCTGAAACCGCAATCAGGCCGCTTTGTGATGGGGTTTGGGCAGGCGTTTGCGCTGGCGGGTGAAGGGTTGCGGGAATGTGCGCATATTGGGCCAGACAAGGTTTGAAACAGTTGGGGCATTGCTTCGGTCTGGCATGGAAATGGAGCTAACATGAATTTGGATGGTTCGCCATCTTTTCCGTCTGGAGCTGGTGGAAGCGTCGCCCTCACCCCCATCGGCGTGGTCTCTTCCCCTTACAAAGAAAAATTCGGCATTCCCCGCCAGCCTGGTCTGGTTAAAGCCGCCCGCGCCATTCTCACGTTGCTGCCGCCTTGCAACCAGCCGGAAACCGTGCGTGGTCTGGAAGGCTTTTCCCACATCTGGATCATCTTCGTGTTCCACGCCACCCAACGGCAGGGTTGGAAGCCGACCGTGCGCCCGCCGCGTCTGGGCGGCAATGCCCGGATGGGGGTGTTCGCCACCCGCTCCACTTTCCGCCCCAACCCGATTGGCCTGACCGTGGCTGAGTTGCGTGGCGTCCGGACGCAAGGTGGCTGCACCTTCCTCGAACTCGGCGGCGCAGACCTGTTGGATGGCACGCCGGTGCTGGATATTAAGCCTTATCTTCCGTATGCTGACGCCATTCCTGATGCCTGTGCGGGCTTTGCACAGGAAGCGCCCTCCATGCCGTTGGCTGTGCGTTTTTCCATCTTGGCCAGTGAGCAATGCAGGCGGAAGCAGGCGCAATGGAACACGGATGTGCGCCAATTGGTCGAACAGGTTTTGCGGCAGGATCCGCGCCCGTCCTACCAACAAGGGCGTGAGAATGGCAGGGTATACGCCATGCGTTTGTATGATTTCGATCTGCGCTGGCGTTATGTGGCTGACGGCATTGAAGTTCTGGAACTGGCTGATAGTTAAAAAAACACAACGAATCCACTATGTTGAAAAGATTTTTGATGACGGCGGGGCTGTGTGTCTGGGTTGGGCTGGGCGTTGCGGCGGAGCAAACGAAAACGGCTACTGCCCACCTTTTGCCCCAGCCTGCCGAGATGTCCCCGGTTCGCCATGGGCAGACCGCTGATTTGCCGGAAGAAGTGACGGCGCTGGCGCAGCAGTACAATACCCCGTTGGAAAACCTCAGCGTCTACATCCGCGACCTCAGCGCCGACGCGCCGATGCTGGAGCATAACGACAAGGTTCCGCGCAATCCTGCCTCCACCATGAAACTGGTGACAACCTGGACGGCGCTCAAGCTGCTTGGCCCCGCTTATACCTGGAAAACCGAAGCCTGGCTGCGCGGTGAGCTGAAGGATGGCGTCCTCAATGGCGACCTGGTGCTCAAAGGGTACGGCGACCCGTACCTGACCGATGAGGCGTTCTGGCAGTTGTTGCACGACTTGCAGCTCAAGGGATTGAAGGACATTCGTGGCAACTTGGTCGTGGACAACAGCTTTTTCAGCATCCCTGAATATGACCCGGCGGATTTCGATAATGAACCCACCCGTGTCTACAATGCGCGCCCATCGGCGTTAATGTTTAATTTTCAGGCCAGCCGTTTCCTGTTCGAGGCGGATGACAGCAGCGGCAAAGTGGGGGTTACGCCATTCCCGCTGATTCCTGGCCTGCAACTGGAAAACAGCATGGTGTTGTCGAAAGGCCGTTGCAGCAAGGCGGCCTACCACCCTTCGTTTGAGCAGGATGGCGGCTCCATGCGGGTGCGGGGGGTCTATTCGGCGGATTGTGGGAAAAGCTTTGTGTTGCGGGTCATGTCCACGCCGGAAGAACATGTGTTCAATGCATTCCGTGATATGTGGCAGTCCCTGGGGGGCGTGTTCAGCGGCGGGCTGCAAGCCGGTGTGGTGCAGGACGGCGATGTGCTGTTCCATACCCACGAGTCACGCACGCTGGGCGAACAAATCCGCTTCGTCAATAAATGGAGCAACAATGTCATGGCGCGCAACATGATGTTGACCTCGGGGGCCAAGTTTGGCGGAGCGCCTGCCACGCTCGACAAGGGGCGTTTGGCGATCGCCAGTGTGTTGCAGGAGGCAGGCATTGATTACACCGGCATGGTGGTGGAAAACGGTGCCGGGCTTTCCCGCCATGCCCGCCTGACGGCGCGCCAGCTGGGGGAATTGCTGGAAGCGGCCTGGCGTGATCCGTACATGCCTGAATTTATGGCGTCCATGCCGCTGCTGGGTGAGGATGGCACTTTGGCGGAGCGCTTCAAGGGCAGCGACCTGCGCGGGCGCAGCCACATGAAGACCGGCACCTTGAATGATGCCACCTCTATCGCTGGTTATATGTTGACCCGCAGCGGCAAACGGCTGGTGATTGTGTTGCAATACAATGGTGGGAACGCGCAGGGCGGCGGGCGCAGGCTGCATGACGACATCCTGAAATGGGCGTTCGAACAGTAGGTGCCATCGCGGGTTGCGGCAGTTTCCAAGACTTGCGTATGGGATGGTTGTTTGGGGGAGTATGTGATGAAGAAGACAGCATTGTTGTGTGGTGTGGCAGTGGCGCTGAATGCGTGCGCTTCCTTGTCGCCGGAAGAATGCAAAACGGCGGATTGGGCGCGGCTTGGCTACGCTGATGCCATGAAAGGCGCTGCGGCGCAATTGCCGGATTACGTCAAGGATTGCGCCAAGGCTGGCGTGACACCTGACCCGCACGCGTATATGGGCGGCTACGATAGCGGGGTCAAGGCGTTCTGCACTTATGAAAAAGGCGTGGAGGTCGGGGAGCAGGGTCGTTGGGTCGCTGATTTATGCAACAAACCGGGGCTGGCTGAAGCGTTCAACCAGGGGCTGGCCAAAGGCAAAAAGCGCTACGAGAAGCAACAGGAAATCGACCACAAGGAAGATGAACGCAGCAAGCTCGAACAAAAGTTGAAGGACATCAAGGATGGCAAGGTGCAATCTTCCGTCCAGGAACTTGATCTTCTATACCGGGAAAAAGAATTGCTTGGAAAGGAAATCGACGTGCTCAAACGGGAAAAGGACGCCATCAGCCCCTGACCTGCGCCCGTAACCCGCCTGCCCGATCAGGCGGGCAACCAGCAAAAAAAGTATCCACCCATTCTATTGTTGGCGTCATGTTTCTGCCGTGACGCCAACTTTCTGCTATTTTGCTTAGGGAAAGGATGAGTGTCCTACAATCTTTGCTGGTCAAAACCGGGAGGCTTGCCATTGAAGGCGTATATAAAACAATTCGTCTGCGGTTTGTGTTTGTTGGGGGCCGGTACGCAGGGGTTGGCGGCTTTTTTTCAGCAGACTGAGGAGGAAGCGGCGGCCAAAGAAGAATCGCCAGTGAAAGTCAGTTTTGAGGGGGCGGACACTGCGCTGGCGGATAATTTGCGCGCCTTTATGCCCTCACTGCGCAACCTCAAATGTGATTCTTCCAGTGAGCGGGTGGCCCGCTTCATTGACTCCGCCGAAGAAAAATTACAGGAAGGCGCGCAGGCGATGGGCTATTACGACGCCCATTTCAACGTCACTTCCGCGCAACGGGATAATTGCTGGGTCTTGGCTGTCGCCGTGCAGCCGGGGCAGCCGGTCACGGTCACCCAGGTTGACATTACGCTGACAGGCTCAGGCAAGGATCTGAAAGGTTTCCAGGATATTATTGCGACCCCTCCCTATCAGCCTGGCGATGTGCTGGTGCATAAACCCTACGAAGACTTCAAGGCCAGCCTCAGCCGCACCGCCAATAATCTGGGTTTTTTTGATGCGGAATACCAAACCCGTGAAATCCGGGTCGACCCGGACACCCGTCAGGCGCAGGTGGCGCTGCATTTTGATACCGGCGACCGTTACCAGATCGGCAGCGTGACGGTGGAGCAGGATGTGCTGGGCGACAAATACCTGAAGCGTTACCTGCGGGTGCATGAGGGCGACGCCTACAATGCCGAAAACTTGCTGAAGCAGCAGCAGGTTCTGGAAGGCAGTGGCTACTACAGTGACGTGCAGGTGAGCGGCCATTACCAAGATGCCCAGGGCGGCCTGGTGCCGGTGGAAATTAACGCCGAGCGCCGCAAGCGCTATACCTACACCAGTCGGCTTGGTTACGGCACGGACACCGGCTTCCGGGTGGAAGGCGGGATGGACATCCATTGGGTGAACAGCAAGGGGCATCAGCTGCAATCGGCAGCCAAGGTTGGCCAGCAGGAGCAGTCGGTGGAAGCCACTTATAAGGTGCCGCTATGGCATCCTGAACATGAATACACCAGCCTGTCCGCCGGCTGGCGGCACAGCGACAATGGCGACATTGAAAGCAAAGGCGTCAAGCTGGGGTCGGATTACAACCGGCGCTCCAAGGACGATTGGCAGCAGACGGTGTTCACCAATTATGTGGATGAAACCACCCAGGTGACGGGCGAGCCGGAAATCCATTCACAATTGACCTTGCTGGGGGGGCGGGTGAAAAAGACCAAGAGTGACGACCCGCTGTTTCCTACCAACGGCTGGCAGGTGGCGGCAGAAGTGCAAGGCGCAGTCAAAGGCATGTTGAGCGACCAGAGCCTGTTGCAAAGCAAAGTGGGCGGCAAGTACCTGCATACCCTGGACAATCAGGACAAGCTGATTTTGCAGGGCGCGGCAGGCGCGACCTTGACCAATGACCTGAATGAAATGCCCAAGTCGCTGCGTTTCTTCGCTGGCGGACAGAACTCCGTGCGCGGCTATGACTTTGAATCCCTGGGCGCCGCCAATGAAAACGGCGAGGTGATTGGCGGCAAGCATCTGCTCACCAGCAGCGCCGAGTACGAACACCCGCTGGCGGAGGACTGGAGCGCGGCGGCTTTCGTTGACGCAGGCAACGCTTTTGACCATTGGGGGGGCGTGGACATGAAGGTCGGCGCAGGCGCAGGCGTGCGTTATAAATCCCCGCTGGGGCCAGTGCGGGCGGATATTGCAGTCCCCAAGGATAACGCCAGCGATGTCCATTACTACTTCAGTCTGGGACCAGACCTGTGAGGAAGTGGCTGAAATATCTGCTGGTGAATCCGTTGGCGGTGCTGTTGTTTGGCGCGTTGCTGCTGGTGGCGCTGGCCGCTTTCCTGGCGTTGACCCGCACCGGCTCCCATTGGCTGTTGGGCAACGCCCAACGTTTCGTGCCTGAACTGCAACTGGAAGGCGTGGATGGGGCGCTGGCGCATGGCCTGACGTTGGACAAGCTGCGGTGGCGGGACGCCAGCGTTGACGTGGAAGCTTCCGGCGTCAAATGGCAAAACGAATTCGACTTGGGTACGCCCGTCACCCTGCGGGTCACGGATCTGCGCGCCGACAAGTTGCGGGTGCAGGTGCTGGATAACGCGGCTGATGCGGCGCAAGCGGACAAGCCGTTCGAGCTGCCAGCGATTGTGCTGCCATTCAATGTCGACGCCCGCTCGGTCAGCATTGGCGAGCTGGAAGTCGACGCCGGATCGGCACCGTTGCATTTCCGGAATGTCACTCTCAACGGGCGGACTCATGACGGGCGTTTGCAGGTCGAAGCCCTCAAGGCGGAGGCCTATGACGCGGCGGGCAAGGCTGATCTGGCACTGACGGGCAGTTTTGGCCTCGATCAACAGCACGGGCTGGACGCCACCCTAAAGGTCGCTTCCGATAGCCAACACTGGGGCAAGGGCACAGGCGTCATCCAGCTTGGCGGCGAGTTGCAACACTATGAGCTGGATGCCAACGCAGACTGGCGCTATGCCGATTACCCGCGTTATCAGGGCAGGTTGCAAGGCAAGGGCACGTTTGAGGATCTGGATGTCAGCAGCCTGCAACTGGACGGCGACGCTGGCAAGCTGGCCGCCAGCGGCAAAATTGGTTGGCAGAATGGTTTCAGTTGGGACGCTGATGTGCAGGGCCAGCAGGTCAACCCTGCGCCGTTTGCGCCCGAATGGCCCGCCAAACTGGAGGTCGCGCTCACTTCCAAGGGCGAATGGGCGGAAGGCAAGACCCATATTGCGTTGGACATCGCCCGTTTGCAGGGCAAGTTGCGTGAATATCCCGTGGATGTCACGGGGCAGGGCGACTGGAATGGCAAACAGGCGGTGCTGCATGCGCTGGATGCAAAGGTGGGCAATAACCGCTTGCAGGCTAACGGCAGCGCCAGCCAGCAACTGGAGGTGGAGTGGAAGCTGGATGCGCCCAATCTGGCCCAGCTTTACCCCAAAATCGCGGGGCGCGCCACTGGCTCCGGCATATTGCGGGGGCAGGCGGACGGATCGCAATTGCAACTGGAGGTGGCCGACCTGTCCGGCAAGGTGGAAGGTTACGACCTCAGCGCCAAAGGCAAGCTTGACTGGGGGGATGCCAAGTTGGCGGCGCAGGATGTGCTGATCCAGTCTGGCAATAACCGGCTGGAAGTTTCTGGGCAGGCGACCGAGCCGTTTGACCTGCGCTGGAAAGTGGACGCCAAAAATCTGGCCAAGGCGTGGAAAGGGCTGGCAGGCAGCCTGGCGGGCGAAGGCGTGCTCAAAGGCACATTGGCCAAGCCGGAAATTCAGGCTGACCTCAAGGGCGACGGTTTGCGTTACCAGGATCTTCGCCTCGGCCTGCTGGATGTGCAGGCGCAACAAACGGGTGAGCGCTATGACATCCATGGCGTGTTGAAAGATTTCAAACAGGGTGAAACCGTCGTCCCGTCCGCCAAAGTGGATGGGGAGGGCACGCTGGAAAACCACCGGGTGACGGCACAAGTCACGCATCAGGCCGGGAAAGCCGACTTCTCCGCCAATGGCGGCTGGCGCAACGGGCAATGGCAGGGGACGGTCGCCAATTTGTCCCTGCGCGACACGCCCGCAGGTGATTGGAAACTGCTTGAACCTGTCAGCTTGCAGGCATCCGCCAAAGCGTTCGCCAGTTCCAGCCTGTGTTTGGCGAGCCGGGGCGCACGGGCGTGTGGCAAGCCTGCGTGGACGCCGCAGGCGGGCTTCAGCATCAGTGGCGTGTTGCAACAGATTCCACTGGTGATGCTGAGTCCGTGGCTGCCGCCGAACGTGAACCTGGCGGGCGTCGCCAATGCCGATTACCGTTTTGAGCAGCGCGGCGGCAAGCCTGTGGCCAATGTCGCCTTGCGCCTGCCGGACAGTTCAGTCAGCGTGCGCGACGCCAAAGGCAAGCTGGAAACCGTGCAATACGCCAATGCCCAGGCGGATCTGAAGCTGAATGACCGGCAGGCGGATGTGCAAGCGCAACTGGATGTGACCCACTATGGCAAGTTGCGGGCGGATGGGCGTCTCGACCTGTCGCCGCAGAATGGCAATCACCGCATCAATGCCCATCTGCTGGCGGATATGCCGGATATTGGCTGGATGGAGCGTTTTTCACCCCAAATCGACCATTTGCAAGGCAGGGTTGCTGGGGATGTGAGCATTTCTGGCCTGCTCCGCCAGCCTGCGGTGAGCGGGGACATGCGGCTGCTGGATGGGCAGGTGCATCTGCCGGAAACCGGGGTGACGCTCAATGACATCAACCTGACGTTGCAGGCCAATGGGAGTGAGCACGCTGCGATTACCGGCAGTTTGCGGGCGGGCGCGGGCAGGATGAACGCGGATGGTTCCCTGTCATTGGCTAACCTGCCCAATTGGCGGGCTGATGTTAACCTGAAGGGTGACAACCTGACGTTGATGGATACGCATGAAGTGCAGGCGGCTGTTTCCCCTGACCTCAGGATTCAGGCCAGCCCTACGGATGTCGATGTTGCTGGCAAGTTGTTGATCCCGGCTGCCACCATCAGCCTGCGTGAAATCCCGCAATCCGCCAGCCCGCTGTCTGATGATGTCGTCATTGTCGGGCGCGCATCCCCCGGGCAGAAAGAGCCGGTGGTGCTGGTGAAAGATGCGCCGTTGGATATTACGCCGGATGTCAGCATCGAGCTGGGCGACAAGGTGAAGTTTACCGGCTTTGGGTTGGATGCACGCCTGACCGGCAAGCTGCGGGTATTGCGCACCCGCCAGGACATCATTGCCGAGGGCGTGCTGAATGTGGTGGACGGCAAATACACGGCTTACGGGCAAAACCTGGAAATTGAACGCGGGCGGTTGATTTTCAATGGGCCATTGGATAATCCGGGGTTGGATGTGCGGGCCGTGCGCGAGGTGGAGGATGGCGATGTCAAGGTTGGCATTTCGCTGGCGGGCACGGTGCAGCGGCCGGAATCGGAGCTGTTTTCTTCCCCGCAGCAAACGCAAAGCGACACGCTCAGTTACCTGCTGACTGGGCGGGCGTTGTCCGGCGTCAGTGGCGACCAATCATCGTTGCTGATGGATGCCATTAGCGGGCTTGGCATTGCAGGCGGGGAAGGGCTGGCGCAGCAACTGGGCGGCAAGCTGGGGTTGGATGAGTTCGGCGTCAAGGCCAAAAACGGCAGGTTTGACCAAGGGGAGCTGGCGCTGGGCAAACGGCTCGGGCCGCGCTTGTACGTGCGTTATATCGTCAGCCTGTTTGATTCCTTGCAGCGGGTGGCGGTCACCTACCAGATCAACAAGCACCTGCAACTGGAGGCGCAGACCGGCATTCAGCAGGGCGTTGACCTGATTTACAAGGTCGACACCAACAAGGGGCCGCTGGGGCCTTGATGGCTGAAGTGGGATGTTAAAAGCCTTATGTCTGTCAGCGCCGTTGCTATTGAGTGCTTGCGGTGGCGGTGGCTCTACGGGTAGCAGTGTGGCGGGGGATAACCTGCCCGCGAATTTGGCTCCTTACCTCGCCAGCAACTCGATAGCCCGTCCCGATAGGCTGGAGTTTCGGGTGGTCAATACGTCCGGGGTCGTGTGTGCGGCGCTGCCGCAAGATGTCACGGTTGCTTATGATGCCCCGAAAAATGGCAGGTTTATCCTGTTTGACGACTATAAGGATGGCAAGGAACTGTGTTACCTCGCCCTCAGTGAAAACAATCCAAAGGAAACGCTCACCATCACGGTGAAAAACCCGGATGGCACGGATTTTCCCGGCAGTGGGCTGGTCGAAGTGGACGCCAGCGAATCTTATCTGACGCCTGATCCGCCAGCCCCACCTCTGGTCACCAACAGCGCGCCGACAGCCAGCGGGGTCAGCATCAGCGACGGCAACGGCGGGGATGCGGTGGTTGGCGACACGCTGACCGGCAACTACACCTACAGCGACGCGGACAACGATGCGGAAGGAGCATCCACATACCGCTGGCTGCGTGACGGTGGCGCGATTGTGGGCGCGACCGGGCGAACCTACATGCTGGTGGCCGCTGACGCGGGTCACGGCATCACATTTGAAGTCACGCCGGTGGCGGCGGCGGGCGCAGGCCCCGGCGCGGCGGTGGCGTCCTCGGCTGTTAATGCTGTTTCTGCGGTAGTGCAACCTTCCCCCACCGGCAAGCTCAACGATACTGGCATCACTGCCGACCAATGCGGTAATGCTTCGGCCAATGCCGCCTGCCCGCAGGCCGGTTTCCCGCAGCAGGATGGCGAAACTGGGCGCGACGCCACCCAGCCCACCAACAATGATGCTGATGGCCATCGTGGTTTCAGCTTCACCAAGATCAGCAGCACTGGCATGGCGCTGGCAGCTGATGCCGCTAGCTGGGCTTGCGTCAAGGATAATGTCACTGGCCTGATCTGGGAGGTGAAGACCGATGATGATGGCTTGCACGACAAGGACTGGACTTACACTTGGTATGACCCCAATACCGTAACCAACGGTGGCGACAACGGCGTGGCCAATGGCGGCAGTTGTGGCGACACCAGCGCTTGCGACACCAGCAGCTATGTGGTTGCGGTGAATGCGGAGGGCTGGTGCGGCGCAACCAGTGGTTGGCGGATGCCGACCGTGGGGGAACTGCAATCCATCGCTGATTTGTCAGGTAACGGTCTGGCGATTGATGTGGCGTATTTCCCGAATACGGTTTTGTGGCTCTATTGGTCAGGAACACCGTATGCGGGGGATGCATCCAGCGCCTGGTATGTCTTCTTCGGCTACGGTTCCGACGGTTTGATTGGGCGCGACTTAGGCGTTTCTGTGCGGTTAGTCCGTTCCGGTCAGTGATTTTGCTTTTTGCAAACGGTTAGGGCGCGCGAGGTTGTCCATTGGCGTTGCATCGGCTGGCGGGGTTGGCTTTGCCCCCTCGCCAGCGGTGGAAGCAAGATTGCCAGCCCGTCTTGCCAAAGAACTCCATGCCTTCCGCGATTTCGGCCAGTTCGAGCGCGCCGCCCAAGGCGCGGTCAAAGTCAGCGAACAAGCCGGGGCTGGCTAAAACGAATACTGAACCCTACAACCGGAAGCCCTCTTGATCCTCCCCTAATAAGGGGGGGGAGGGGGTTCCACCACCATTTCAACCAGGAGACAATCCATGAAACAACGACTCTTAACCTGCGCCCTGTGGGGTGGCTTATTGATGGCGGGCTCAACAAATGCCCAAACCTGCACTAACACCAACATGACGGAAAGCACCCCCACCAGCCGCTACACCTTCGGCGCTGGTGGCGTGGTGACAGACAACACCACTGGCCTGATGTGGAAGCGCTGCCTAGAGGGGCAAACCTTTTCCGACAACGGCACACCCAGCAATTATCTGGATGATGCTTGTACTGGTTCGGCAACAGGCCTGGACTGGCAGGAAGCCCTGGGTCAAGCGCAAACCGCCAACGCAGCCAATGACGGCGGCCATAACGACTGGCGCGTACCCAACCTGAAAGAACTGGAAAGCACGGTGGAATATTGCCGGGTAGGCCCTGCCCTCAATACGGAAGTTTTCCCCGGATCGGATGACGGGTTATGGAGTGGCAGCCCTTTGACTTACCCAGGATATGAACCCTACGCCTGGAGTGTCCTCTTCGACGGCGGTACCGACCTTGGGGGTGACCGCAACGATGGTCGTGCTGTGCGGTTAGTCCGTTCCGGTCAGTGATTTTGCTTTTTGCAGCAGCGGTTGGGCGTGGGGGATGGTGGGTTGTGTTTTCAACCCACCCTGCGGTGTTGGTAAATTCAGGTTATACTGGGTTCGTAACCACGGTAACGATTGTCCATCAGCAGCAGGTAGCCGCCATGTCGCTTGCCAAACAGCATACGTTCTTGAGCATTGAGGATTTTCTTGCGGGTGAGCAGGTTAGTGAGGCCCGCCATGAGTATGTGGATGGTGTGGCGTATGCCATGGCGGGAGGCAGTGTTAACCACAATCTGATCAGTGGCAATGTTTACCGCCTGCTTGGCAACCATTTGGCAAGCCGCTCGTGCACGCCTTTTACTGCAGATATGCTGGTCAAAACAACACAGACCCGTTTCCGCTATCCTGACGTTGCGGTGTTTTGTGGTGAATTTTCCGGTGATGAGACTTATCTGGATAATCCGGTATTGCTGGTTGAGGTGCTTTCCCGCAGCACTCGGCAGAATGATAAGGGCAGTAAGCTGACCGAGTATCTTGCCCTGCCATCCTTGCAGGAGTATGTCTTGATTGAACAGGATTTTGTCGAGATCCAGGTATTGCGGAGACGGAATGGCTGGCGTCTTGAAAGTTATTATCTTGGGCAATCGATCGTCTTTGAGTCGGTTGGGGCAAGCGTTTCCGTTGAGGCCATTTACCTCAAGGTTAACAATGGGGATGTGCGGGAGTGGCTGGAGAAGGCAGGGGCAGGCTCCAGCTAACCTGAGTTTCGTTAGGTTTTCCGTCAGTAGCCTCCTGGATTGACACTGAGTTTGGTTCGCCCGCCTTGGCTAACACCGGATGCAAGGGCTTTTTTATCTGTCGAAAAATAATGCCAAATTTGTAGTTTACATGGTTGACATTGATGGGTGATTCACTCACAATGCCTGCCTTTCCAGTCGGAGGGGTTCCCGAGCGGTCAAAGGGGACAGACTGTAAATCTGTTGGCTCTGCCTTCGAAGGTTCGAATCCTTCCCCCTCCACCATATTGGTTTACACGTTCAGCTTGATTCATATCGTCACGCGGTGCGGTGTGGGTAAACGGCTTCAGGCGGGTGTAGTTCAATGGTAGAACCTCAGCCTTCCAAGCTGATGGTGTGGGTTCGATTCCCATCACCCGCTCCAAATTCTGGCTGAGTCGTTTGATAGTTTTGCTCTTGTAGCTCAGGTGGTAGAGCGCGTCCTTGGTAAGGACGAGGTCGGCAGTTCGAGTCTGCCCAAGAGCACCAGTTATTGCAAAGATTTAACGGGAAGTTATCGGAAATGGCAAAAGGTAAATTTGAGCGCACGAAGCCGCACGTAAACGTAGGCACGATTGGGCATGTTGACCATGGCAAGACCACGCTGACGGCGGCGCTGACGGTGGTGCAGTCACGCAAGTTTGGCGGTGAGGCCAAGGCGTATGACCAGATTGACGCCGCCCCTGAGGAAAAAGCGCGCGGCATCACCATTTCCACAGCGCATGTGGAATATGAGTCTGACAACCGCCACTACGCCCACGTTGACTGCCCAGGGCATGCCGACTACGTCAAGAACATGATCACCGGCGCGGCGCAGATGGACGGTGCGATCCTGGTGTGCTCCGCCGCTGACGGCCCGATGCCGCAGACCCGTGAGCACATCCTGCTGTCCCGCCAGGTGGGCGTCCCTTACATTGTGGTTTACATGAACAAGTGTGACCTGGTGGATGATGAGGAGTTGCTGGAGCTGGTGGAGATGGAGTTGCGTGAGCTGTTGTCCAGCTACGAGTTCCCCGGTGACGACACCCCGATCATCAAAGGCTCCGCGCGCATGGCGCTGGATGGCGACCAGTCCGACATCGGCGAGCCTTCCATTGGCCGCCTGATTGAGGCGCTGGACAGCTACATCCCCCAGCCTGAACGCGCCATTGACGGTGCCTTCCTGATGCCGGTGGAGGACGTGTTCTCCATTTCCGGCCGTGGCACGGTCGTGACCGGCCGTATTGAGCGCGGGATCATCAAGGTTGGCGATGAGATCGAGATTGTCGGCATCCGCGCCACCCAGAAAACCACCGTCACCGGCGTTGAGATGTTCCGCAAGCTGCTGGACCAGGGCCAGGCGGGCGATAACGTGGGCCTGCTGCTGCGTGGCACCAAGCGTGACGACGTTGAGCGTGGGCAGGTGCTGTGCAAGCCGGGCTCCATCAAGCCGCACACCAAATTCGAGGCGGAAGTCTATGTCCTGTCCAAGGAGGAGGGTGGCCGCCACACGCCATTCTTCAAAGGCTACCGCCCACAGTTCTATTTCCGCACCACTGACGTGACGGGCGCCTGCGACCTGCCGGAAGGCACTGAGATGGTCATGCCGGGTGACAATGTCAAATTGGTGGTTAGCCTGATCAGTCCGATTGCGATGGAAGACGGTTTGCGTTTTGCCATCCGTGAAGGTGGTCGTACTGTGGGTGCTGGTGTTGTTGCGAAAATTCTCGAGTAAATATCTGCTTGTATTTTAAAAGAGCAGGGAGTATCCTCCCTGCTCTTTGCATTGTTTACAGGCCAATAGCTCAATTGGCAGAGCGGCGGTCTCCAAAACCGCAGGTTGGGGGTTCGATTCCCTCTTGGCCTGCCATCTTTTTGATGGCTTTGGATAATGGGTTGTATGTCTGCATTTATTTGTAAAATAACAGTGCATTACCCAAAGTCATTCGACTTATCTGATTTGGTGAAAAACAAATGTCAGCACATGCCGAAGATCAGGGTTCATCGCTTGATATGGTAAAGCTCTTGGTTGCTATTGTCCTGTTAATGGCAGGCATTGCAGGGTTTTATTATTTTGAGAATTGGCAAGGGCAGCCGGTTTCGGTACTTTTGCGTGTTTTGGGCTTGTTGGCGGTTGTTGTTGTGGCTGCTGTTATTGCGCTGAATAGCCATTCTGGTAAGAAATTGCTGGGCTTTTTGAAAGATTCGCGTCTTGAAGTCCGTAAAATGGTTTGGCCGACCAGGGCTGAAACCATACAGACGACATTGATGGTGATGGTGATTGTTTTGATTCTTGCCATTTTCCTATGGGGCGTGGATTCTTTATTGGGCTGGGGGGTCAAAAGTCTGTTGGAAGGAGGTGGCGCCTGATGGCGAAGCGTTGGTTTGTGGTTCAAGCGTATTCTGGTTTCGAGAATCAGGTAAAGCGCTCTTTGGAAGAGCGCATTGTGCGTTTTGGCTTGCAGGATGCTTTTGGTCAGGTGCTGGTGCCAACGGAAGAAGTGGTGGAAATGCGGGATGGGCAGAAGCGTCGTAGTGAGCGCAAGTTCTTTCCGGGCTACGTGTTGGTAGAGATGGAAATGAATGATGATACTTGGCATATGGTGAAGGAAACTCCCAAGGTGCTAGGTTTCATCGGTGGAAAAGCGGATAAGCCAGCACCGATTACCCCAAAAGAAGTGGACACTATTATGCGTCGAGTGGAAGAGGGGGCGGAGAAGCCGCGTCCCAAGGTTCTTTTCGATGCTGGAGAAGTGGTGCGTGTAACGGATGGGCCGTTTAAAGACTTCAATGGGGTGGTTGAAGAAGTCAATTATGAGAAAAGCCGTCTGTTGGTTGCGGTACAGATTTTTGGTCGTTCGACACCAGTCGAGCTTGAGTTCTATCAGGTCGAAAAAACCTGATCTGATAGGTAAGGGGAGCCGTGAGGCGTTATTACCCATTCATAGGAAAATATCATGGCAAAGAAAGTCATCGGCTATATCAAACTGCAGATTCCTGCAGGCAAAGCCAATCCAAGTCCTCCAGTCGGCCCTGCATTAGGTCAGCGTGGTTTGAATATCATGGAGTTTTGCAAGGCGTTTAACGCAGCCACTCAAAATCTTGAGCAGGGCTTGCCAACGCCGGTAGTGATTACAGCGTACAGTGATAAAAGCTTTACGTTTGTGATGAAAACTACGCCTGCTTCCGTGTTGCTGAAGAAAGCAGTTGGGATCCAATCGGGTAGTGCCCGCCCCAATAGCAATAAGGTCGGTAAAGTGAGCCGTGCTCAGTTGGAAGAAATCGCCAAAGCCAAAATGCCTGACCTGACAGCGGCAGGCATGGATGCGGCAGTGCGCACCATTGCGGGCAGTGCCCGTAGTATGGGTCTTGAAGTGGAGGGGGTGTGATATGGCGAAGTTGACCAAACGCCAGAAAGCGATTGCTGAAAAAGTCAATCATAGCAAGGTGTATCCCGTTATTGATGCTTTGGATGTGTTGAAATCATTGCCGCGCGCCAAGTTCACTGAAAGTGTCGATGTGAGTGTCAATTTGGGTGTTGATCCCCGTAAGTCTGACCAGGTTGTCCGCGGCTCTACTGTGCTGCCAAATGGCAATGGCAAAACGGTGCGTGTTGCGGTATTTGCGCAAGGTGCCAATGCTGATGCGGCAAAAGATGCTGGTGCAGATATTGTTGGTTTCGATGATTTGGCGGCTGAGGTGAAGGCTGGCAAAATGGACTTTGATGTGGTGATCGCCAGTCCGGATGCTATGCGCGTCGTTGGCCAGTTAGGTCAAATCCTTGGTCCACGCGGACTGATGCCAAATCCGAAGGTGGGCACTGTCACGCCTGATGTTGCAGGGGCAGTCCGTAACGCAAAGGCTGGTCAGGTGCGTTACCGCACTGATAAAGCGGGGATCATCCATTGCTCTGTTGGCAATGTCGATTTTGATACTGACAAGTTGGTGGGCAATATCAATGCCTTGGTGGCGGATTTGGTGAAAATGAAACCTTCCACCTCTAAAGGCGTTTATCTGAAGAAAGTTTCTGTATCCACCACTATGGGTACAGGTTTGACTGTCGATACAGCATCACTGTCTTTCTAAGTTGTATAAGGGCATTGCGCCCTGTTTCTGGCTCCCATGGAAGGGGGGCGCCGTAAGGCAAGAAGATATGCATGGATGTGTGTCGTCAAAGACCGCAGGCGCTTTTCCAGAAGCTTAATGGTTCTGCACAAAGTGTAGAGAGCCTGCGCAGATGGCGTAACCCGAGTCAGTATGCTGGTTTGGGGCGCCGTTTCCGTCATTTGCTTCAATAATAAGGCAAGTGATTGATCAACGGTGGTTTATCCACCGAACCAGGAGTAGTAATCGTGGCGTTAACACTGGAAGAGAAAAAACAGATTGTCTCTGAAGTGGCTGGGGTTGCTGCACGTGCTTATTCCATGGTGGCTGCAGAGTACCGTGGGATGACAGTAGATAAGCTAACCAAACTGCGCGTTGAAGCGCGTAAGAATGGTGTGTATCTACGGGTGGTGAAAAATAATCTGGTGAGAATCGCTGTCAAGGATACTGATTTTGAATGTATCCAGGACGGTTTGGTTGGCCCGCTGATTCTGGCGTTTTCTTTGGAAGACCCGGGTGCGGCGGCTCGCTTGATTAAGGACTTCATCAAGGACAAGGCTAACGAAAAGTTTGACGTCAAATTTGTCGCCATGAGCGGCAAAATGTTGCCGGCTTCCGAACTTGAGCGTTTGTCCAAGATGCCGACCCGCGAACAGGCGCTGGCCACATTGGCTGGCACGCTGCGTGCGCCACTCAACAAGTTCGCCCAAACACTCAACGAAGTGCCTGGCAAACTTGTCCGCACAATTGCTGCAATTCGCGACCAGAAAGAAGGCAAGGCTGCTTGATGCTTTTTGGAATCAAACTGACTTAGGTTTTTTGGAGATTTAACATGGCTATTAGTAAAGAAGAAATGTTGGATGCAATTGCCAACATGACTGTAATGGAGATCGTTGACCTGATCTCTGCAATGGAAGAGAAGTTTGGCGTTACCGCTGCTGCTGCTGTTGCAGTTGCTGCGGCTCCTGCCGCCGAAGCTGCTCCTGCGGTTGAAGAGAAAACCGAATTTGATGTTGTAATGACCAGCTTTGGCGCTAACAAAATCAATGTCATCAAGGTTATTCGCAGCATCACTGGCTTGGGTCTGAAAGAGGCCAAAGACATGGTTGAAGGCGTGCCTTCTACTGTTAAGGAAGCGGCCAGCAAGGACGAAGCTGAGAAAATCAAGAAAGAACTGGAAGAAGCAGGCGCCGCCGTCGAACTCAAGTAAGATTGAGGGAGAGCGAATTGCGCTGCGATTAGTTCTTGTAAAACTTGAGGCTGACAGTGCATTTGTGCTGTCGGCCTTTTATCGCTTGTTACGGCAGGCGAAAATCCGGCAATGTTGAAAGCCGGGGTTCTGATTCCAGAGAGGAAAGACGATGGGACTGAGTTATACCGAAAAAAAACGGATTCGCAAAGACTTCGGCAAGCGCGCACAAATTCTGGAAGTGCCCGACCTGCTTACCATCCAGTTGGATTCCTATCGGCATTTCTTGCAAGAAGGCATGCCCGTCGCCAATCGTCGGGATGTTGGGTTGCATGCTGCATTTTCCTCGGTTTTTCCAATTGTTAGCTACAACGGCTACACTGTTCTGGAATATGCTGACTACAGGCTGGGTGAGGCGACTTTTGATGTGCAGGAGTGCCAGTTGCGTGGGCTGACTTACCAGGCTTCCCTGCGTGTCAAGTTGCGCTTGGTCATTTACGACAAGGATGCGCCTGCTGATGCCAATGTTGTCAAGTCCATCAAGGAGCAGGACGTTTATCTGGGCGAATTGCCATTGATGACGGACAAAGGCACTTTCATTATCAATGGCACCGAGCGTGTCATCGTTTCACAATTGCACCGTTCGCCGGGTGTGTTTTTTGAGCATGATAAGGGCAAGTCCAATACCGCAGGCAAACTGTTGCATAGCGCCCGCGTCATTCCTTACCGCGGTTCTTGGTTGGATTTTGAGTTTGACCCGAAAGATTCCATTTTTGTGCGTATCGACCGTCGCCGCAAGTTGCCTGCGACCATTCTGCTGCGTGCCTTGGGCATGAACAATGAGCAGATCCTCGATTATTTCTTCGATAAAACCTTGGTGCACCTGAGCGACAGCAGTGTTGAAATGGAAATGACGCCAGATCGCCTGCGTGGTGAGTTGGCTTCATTCGACATTATGCTGGATGGGGAATTGTTGGTGGAAACCGGCCGCCGCATTACCGCCAAACATATCCGTCAGTTGGAAAAGGCAGGCTTGAACAAGCTGGTGGTGCCGCCGGAGTACATGAACGGCAAAATACTGGCGCAGAATGTCATTGACACGTCGACAGGTGAGGTGCTGGCGAATGCTAACGATGAGCTTACTGCTGATTTGCTGGAAAAATTACGCGATAACGACGTTGCCAATTTTCGGGTGTTGTACACCAATGACCTTGACCGTGGCGCGTTCGTGTCCAATACCTTGAAGATCGATTCGACCGCCAGCCAATTGGAGGCGCAGATCGAGATTTACCGGATGATGCGTCCGGGTGAGCCGCCGACCAAAGAGGCAGCGGAAAACCTGTTCAATAACCTGTTCTTTACTGAAGACCGCTATGACTTGTCTGCGGTTGGCCGGATGAAGTTTAACCGCCGTTTGGGGCGTGACGAGGCCACCGGCTCCGGCGTGCTGGATCAGGGCGATATTCTGGATGTGCTGAGAAAACTGATTGACATCCGTGATGGCCGGGATGACGTGGACGACATTGACCACCTTGGCAACCGCCGTGTCCGAAGCGTTGGTGAAATGGCGGAAAACGCCTTCCGTGTTGGCCTGGTGCGGGTCGAGCGCGCAGTGAAAGAGCGCCTGACAATGGCGGAAAGCGAAGGGCTGATGCCGCAGGAGCTGGTGAATTCCAAGCCGGTTTCCGCCGCGATCAAGGAGTTCTTCGGTTCCAGCCAGTTGTCCCAGTTCATGGACCAGAATAATCCGCTGTCGGAAGTGACCCATAAGCGCCGTATTTCTGCGCTTGGCCCGGGTGGTTTGACGCGTGAGCGCGCAGGCTTTGAAGTCCGCGACGTGCATCCAACCCATTATGGCCGTGTCTGCCCGATTGAAACGCCGGAAGGCCCGAACATCGGTTTGATCAATTCACTGGCGGTGTATGCGCGCACCAATGAATACGGTTTCCTCGAAACGCCTTACCGCAAGGTCATCGACAGCAAGCCGACCATGGAAATCGAGTATTTGTCGGCGATTGAGGAATCCAATTACGTGATTGCCCAGGCGAGCGCGGAATTGAATACGGATGGCGCTTTGTCGGACGAGTTCGTTTCCTGCCGGTATCGGAATGAATTTACCCTGATGCCAGCGGAAAAAGTCCAGTATATGGATGTGTCGCCAAAGCAGATCGTGTCTGTTGCGGCATCCCTGATCCCTTTCCTGGAGCACGACGACGCCAACCGCGCGTTGATGGGTTCCAACATGCAGCGTCAGGCGGTTCCCTGCCTGCGCGCCGACAAGCCGTTGGCGGGGACAGGCATGGAGCGTGCCGTGGCGCAGGACTCCGGTTCCGCGGTTTCTGCGCGTCGCGGCGGGAAGATCGATTCGGTGGACGCAGGCCGTATCGTGGTGCGGGTGAATGATGTTGAAGCCGATGAAGTGCGTGGCGGCGTCGATATTTACAACCTGATCAAATATACCCGTTCCAACCAGAACACCTGCATCAACCAGCGTCCCATCGTGAAAGTGGGTGATATGGTGGCGCGCGGTGATGTGCTGGCGGATGGTTCCTCCACGGATTTGGGTGAGCTGGCATTGGGGCAGAACATGTTCATCGCCTTCATGCCCTGGAATGGCTACAACTTCGAGGACTCCATCCTGCTGTCTGAGCGTGTGGTGGACGAAGACCGCTACACCTCCATTCATATTGAGGAACTCTCCTGTCTGGCGCGGGACACCAAGCTGGGGCCTGAGGAAATTACGGCTGATATTCCAAATGTCAGCGAAAGCTTGCTGGCCAAGTTGGATGAGTGCGGCATTATCCATGTGGGTGCCGAGGTCAAGCCTAACGATATTCTGGTTGGCAAGGTGACGCCGAAAGGCGAGAGCCAGTTGACGCCGGAAGAAAAGCTGTTGCGCGCCATTTTTGGCGAGAAGGCTTCCGATGTTAAGGACACCTCCCTGCGTGTGCCGACAGGTATGGCGGGCACCGTTATTGATGTGCGTGTTTTCACCCGCGACGGGGTGGAGAGGGACGCCCGGGCGCTGGCGATCCAGGAAGAGGATCTGAAAAAAGTCCGTAAGGACTTGCGTGACGAACTGCGTATTTACGAGGCTGACATTTTCGACCGTTTCGCCAAGCTGGTGCTTGATAAAGAGGCGGTAGGTGGCCCGAACCGCTTGACCAATGGGACAGTGGTCACCCAATTTTACCTGGATAACCTGGAGAAAAAGGATTGGTTCTCCATCCGCATGCAGGATGAGGAAGTCAACACCCAACTTGAGTCCCTGGCCCATCAGCTTGAGGAGAAGAAAAAGCACTATGAGACCCGTCTGCACAAACAGCGTGACAAGCTGATGGCAGGTGATGATCTGGCTCCGGGCGTGCTGAAAATGGTCAAGGTGTACATCGCGGTCAAGCGCAGGATGCAGCCTGGCGACAAGATGGCGGGCCGTCACGGCAACAAGGGTGTGGTTTCACGCATTGTGCCGGTTGAAGACATGCCCTATCTGGAAAATGGCCAGACGGTTGACATCGTTTTGAACCCGTTGGGCGTGCCTTCCCGCATGAACGTTGGGCAGGTGTTGGAAACCCATCTGGGGTGGGCAGGTAAAGGTCTGGGCGAAAAGATTGGCCGCATGATCGACACCAAGGCCAAAGTTGACGAGCTGCGTCAGTTCATCAGTGAGATTTACGCCACGGGTGGTAATCCGCGCCAGGATGTGGTGGTGGACGAACTCTCCGATATGGAAGTCGTCGAACTGGCAGGCAACCTGCGTAAGGGTGTGCCAATGGCGACCCAGGTGTTCGATGGTGCTGATGAAGCTGAAATCAAGGCGCTGTTGCGTCTGGCGGAGTTGCCGGAAAGTGGGCAGACCTCGCTGTTTGATGGCCGCACAGGCGACAGGTTTGAACGCAAAGTCACGGTTGGTTACATGCATATGCTCAAGCTGAACCACTTGGTTGACGACAAGATGCATGCCCGTTCGACCGGCCCATACAGCCTTGTTACCCAACAACCGTTGGGTGGTAAGGCGCAGTTCGGCGGCCAGCGTTTTGGTGAGATGGAGGTTTGGGCGCTGGAAGCGTATGGCGCGGCCTACACCTTGCAGGAAATGCTCACCGTCAAGTCGGACGACGTCAATGGACGTAACCGCATGTACAAAAACATTGTGGATGGCGACCATTACATGGAGGCCAGTATGCCTGAGTCCTTCAACGTGCTGATGAAGGAAATCCGCTCACTCGGTCTGAACATCGAGCTGGAACGCGACTAAACACGGGATTGGATTGCGATGAAAGATTTATTGAACTTCCACAAGAAAGAACAGGAAAGCCAGGACTTTGATGCGATCAAGGTTGGTTTGGCGTCGCCTGAAGTCATCCGTTCATGGTCGTATGGTGAGGTCAAGAAGCCGGAAACCATCAACTATCGTACTTTCAAGCCGGAACGTGATGGCTTGTTCTGCGCCAAGATTTTTGGCCCAGTCAAGGACTACGAATGTCTGTGCGGCAAGTACAAGCGCCTGAAGCATCGCGGCGTCGTGTGCGAGAAATGCGGCGTTGAGGTGACCCAGACCAAGGTGCGCCGTGAGCGCATGGGGCATATTGACTTGGCCAGCCCGGTTGCGCATATCTGGTTTTTGAAGTCCCTGCCGTCCCGCATCGGTCTGATGTTGGATATGACGTTGCGTGACATTGAGCGGATTCTCTATTTCGAAACCTTCGTGGTCACCGAGCCGGGCATGACGACCCTGGAACGTGGTCAATTGCTGAGTGACGAAGCTTACCTGGAGGCTATCGAGGAGTTTGGTGACGAATTCGAGGCCAGCATGGGCGCGGAAGCTATCCTGGAGCTGCTGAAAACCATTGACCTCAAAGATGAAGTCGCCAAGATGCGCGAAGAAATCAATGAGACAGGTTCCGAAACCAAGCTCAAGCGTTTGGGCAAGCGCCTAAAGCTGATGGAGTCATTTTTAAGTTCCGGCAACCATCCTGAATGGATGATTATGACCGTGCTGCCGGTGCTGCCGCCGGACTTGCGTCCGTTGGTGCCTTTGGATGGGGGGCGTTTTGCGACTTCCGACCTGAATGATTTGTACCGTCGTGTGATCAACCGTAACAATCGTCTCAAGCGTCTGCTGGAGTTGAATGCGCCCGACATTATCGTGCGCAATGAAAAGCGCATGTTGCAGGAATCCGTCGACGCGTTGCTGGACAACGGCCGCCGTGGCCGCGCCATCACCGGCTCGAACAAGCGTCCGCTCAAGTCCCTGTCTGACATGATCAAGGGCAAGCAGGGGCGCTTCCGTCAGAACCTGCTGGGCAAGCGTGTCGACTATTCAGGGCGTTCCGTTATCGTGGTTGGGCCTACCCTGCGCCTGCACCAGTGTGGCCTGCCTAAGAAAATGGCGCTGGAATTGTTCAAGCCGTTCATTTTCGGCAAGCTGCAACGGCGCGGGTTGGCGACCACCATTAAGGCCGCCAAGAAGTTGGTTGAGCGTGAAACGGCCGAAGTTTGGGACATTTTGGCGGAAGTTATCCGCGAGCATCCTGTTATGCTCAACCGTGCGCCGACGTTGCACCGTTTGGGCATCCAGGCGTTCGAGCCAACCCTGATCGAAGGCAAGGCGATCCAGCTGCACCCGCTGGTTTGCTCCGCATTCAATGCGGACTTCGACGGCGACCAGATGGCGGTGCATGTGCCTTTGTCCTTGGAGGCGCAGCTTGAAGCGCGCACCCTGATGATGGCGACCAACAATGTATTGTCACCGGCCAACGGCGAACCAATCATTGTGCCTTCCCAGGACATCGTTCTGGGGTTGTACTACATGACCCGCGAGGCGGTGAATGCCAAGGGCGAGGGCATGGTGTTTGCTGACCCGGCGGAAGCGCAGCGCGCCTATGATACCGGCAATGCTTCCCTGCATGCCAAGGTGAAAGTGCGCATCACTGACACCATCAAGGATGAAGATGGTGAGTTCGTCAAGCGCACCCGCTTGCTTGACACCACGGTGGGCCGCTCCTTGTTGACGGGCATTATGCCAGCTGGCCTGCCGTTTGAGCTGTTCAATACGGTTTTGAAGAAAAAGGCCATTTCCAAACTGATCAATGAGGCCTACCGCCGTGTTGGCCTGAAGGCGGCGGTTATTTTTGCTGACCAGCTGATGTATACGGGCTACCGCTATGCCACCCGTGCTGGGGTTTCGTTCTGCGCCGATGACATGATGATCCCGGAAAAGAAGGCAGGGCTATTGGCGGAAGCGGAAGAGGCAGTGCTGGAAATCGAACATCAATTTGCCAGTGGCTTGGTGACCCAAGGAGAGCGCTATAACAAGGTCGTCGATATTTGGGCGAGCACCAATGAAAAAGTCGCCAAGGCGATGATGGAGAAAATTGGTAAGGAAGAGGCGGTTGATGCGGATGGCAAGACCATCATGCAGGAGTCCTTTAATTCCATTTACATGATGGCCGACTCCGGGGCGCGTGGTTCCGCCGCCCAGATTCGTCAGTTGGCGGGGATGCGCGGCTTGATGGCGAAGCCGGATGGTTCCATCATCGAAACGCCGATCACGTCCAATTTCCGCGAAGGCCTGAACGTACTCCAATACTTCATTTCTACCCACGGCGCGCGTAAAGGTTTGGCGGATACTGCGCTGAAAACGGCAAACTCCGGTTATCTGACCCGGCGTCTGGTTGACGTGGCGCAGGACATGGTGGTCACCATCGATGATTGCGGCACGGTGCAGGGCATCCGTATGCGTCCAATCATCGAGGGTGGCGACGTGGTGGAGGCGTTGGCTGAACGTGTGCTTGGCCGGGTGGTGGCGCAGGACGTCGCCCGTGGCGATGATGTGCTGATCCCTGCGGGCACTTTCCTGGATGAATCCTGGGTCAAGCAGATTGACGCGTTGGCGGTGGATGAAATTGTGGTGCGTTCCGCCATTACGTGTGAAACCCGTTACGGCGTGTGTGCCAAGTGCTATGGGCGCGACTTGGCGCGTGGGCATATTGTCAACAAGGGGGAGGCGGTTGGCGTTATCGCTGCTCAGTCCATCGGCGAGCCAGGCACCCAGTTGACCATGCGCACCTTCCACATCGGCGGTGCCGCCAGCCGGGCGGCTGCGGAAAGCAGCATCTCGGTCAAATCTGCGGGTCAGGTGCATCTGATCAACGTCAAGACCGTGCGCAATAAGGATGGCAAGCTGGTGGCGGTGTCCCGTTCCGGCGAGCTGGGGGTTGTCGATGAGAGCGGGCGCGATAAGGAACGCTACAAGTTGCCTTACGGTGCCATTTTGTCGGTCGACCAGTATGCGCAGGTGCAGGCAGGCCAGGAAGTGGCTACGTGGGACCCGCATACCCACCCGATCATTTCCGAGGTGTCTGGGCGCGTCAACTTCAGCGACTTTATTGATGGCGTGACTGTCCAGACCAAAATTGATGAGATCACTGGCTTGTCTTCCATCGAGGTCATGGATCCGAAAAACCGCCCCACAGCTGGCCGTGAATTGCGCCCAACCGTGCGCCTGTTGGATGAAGGCGGCGAAAACGTGTTTTTCGAAGGCACTAAGATTCCGGTGCAATACCCATTGCCAGCTGGGGCGATTGTCAGCTCCACCAATGGTGCAAATGTGCAGGTTGGTGAGGTTGTGGCGCGTCTGCCGCAGGCTTCTTCCAAGACCCGTGACATTACGGGTGGTTTGCCGCGTGTTGCTGACTTGTTCGAAGCCCGCAAGCCAAAAGATGGTGCGATCCTGGCGGAGAAGACCGGTACGATTTCCTTTGGTAAGGAAACTAAGGGCAAGCAACGTGTGGTCATCACCAACGAGGATGGCGAGCAGCATGAAGAGCTGATCCCCAAGTGGCGTAATCTGGATGTGTTCGAAGGTGAGAAGATCAACCGTGGTGAGGTTATCGCCGACGGTGAGCCTAACCCGCACGACATCCTGCGCCTGTTGGGCGCTACCGCACTGGCTGAATACCAAGTCAAGGAAATTCAGGACGTTTACCGCCTGCAAGGCGTGAAGATCAATGACAAGCATATTGAGGTCATCGTCCGGCAGATGATGCGTAAGGTTGAAATCGTTGATTCGGGCGATAGCAAGTTCCTGCGTGGTGAGCAGACTGACTTCTGGCGTGTGGTGGAGGAAAACAAACGGC
Source organism: Candidatus Thiothrix phosphatis (assembly GCF_035668035.1). Classification (NCBI taxonomy): domain Bacteria; kingdom Pseudomonadati; phylum Pseudomonadota; class Gammaproteobacteria; order Thiotrichales; family Thiotrichaceae; genus Thiothrix; species Candidatus Thiothrix phosphatis. The sequence goes on from NZ_JAYMYJ010000047.1 coordinate 42,179, forward strand.
TGGATGCGGAAGGCAAGCTCAAGATTGTGTTCGAGCGGTTGTTGATGGGGATCACCAAGGCGTCGCTGGTGACGGACTCCTTCGTGTCTGCTGCTTCCTTCCAGGAAACCACCCGTGTCTTGACCGAAGCAGCAGTGCGTGGTGCGCGTGATGAGTTGCGGGGCCTGAAGGAAAACGTCATTGTGGGCCGCTTGATTCCGGCAGGCACTGGCCTTGCCTACCACGACGATCGCCGCAGCCAGCGTAATGAGTTTACCTACGAGCGCCGTCCGGACTCCGGTGAAACCATTAGTTTTGGTGAGGCGCTGGATATGGATTCTGGTGAATAACCAGAAGGCGTTTAACTTTAAGTGATTGATGGGAAAAACCTCCTTGACAGGAGGTTTCCCGATCCCTAAAATCTGGCGTCCTCAAACAGACCGATTTTCGGTCTGTTGCTTTTATGGGGACTAGGCAAGCCAGGCAAGTTCCTCGTGATTCCAGGAGACATTTTCAGGATATGGCGACAGTAAACCAATTGGTGCGTAAGCCGCGCCAAAGCAAAGTAGAGAAAAGTAAGGTGCCAGCGCTGGAGGCTTGTCCGCAGCGTCGTGGTGTTTGTACCCGTGTTTATACGACCACCCCGAAGAAGCCGAACTCCGCAATGCGTAAGGTTGCTCGTGTGCGTCTGACCAATGGCTTTGAGGTCACCAGCTATATCGGTGGTGAAGGCCATAACCTCCAGGAACACTCCGTGGTGCTGATTCGCGGCGGTCGTGTGAAAGACCTGCCAGGTGTGCGTTATCACACTGTTCGCGGCAGCCTGGATACCCAGGGTGTCAAGGATCGCAAGCAAGCCCGTTCCAAATACGGTGCCAAGCGTCCTAAGAAGTAATTTTGAGAGCATGAGATTGAGTTATGCCTAGAAGAAGAGAAGTCCCCAAGCGCGAAGTTCTGCCTGATCCGAAGTTCGGAAGCCAGTTGCTGACCAAGTTCATGAATGCGGTTATGCAGGATGGCAAAAAGTCTGTGGCGGAAAAGATTATTTATGGCGCATTGACTGAAATCGCTGGCAAGAAAGGCGGTGATGGCTTGGATGTGCTGGAAGATGCGCTGGATAATGTGCGTCCTGCTGTGGAAGTCAAGTCCCGCCGTGTTGGCGGTGCCACTTATCAGGTTCCGGTTGAAGTGCGCCCCTCCCGTCAAAATGCATTGGCCATGCGTTGGCTGATTGAAGCTGCCCGCAAGCGTGGTGAGAAATCCATGGCGCGCAAGTTGGCGGGTGAGCTGATGGATGCTTCTGAAAAACGCGGCACTGCAGTGAAAAAGCGTGAAGACGTGCATCGCATGGCTGAAGCCAATAAGGCGTTCGCCCACTTCCGTTGGTAATTGCACGAGTGGCAGGCTGTGGCGCGTAATACCCCTATTGAGCAGTACCGTAATATCGGCATCATGGCACACATTGATGCTGGTAAGACAACTGCGACTGAGCGCATCCTGTTTTATACAGGTGTGTCTCATAAAATCGGGGAGGTTCATGATGGCGCGGCGACCATGGATTGGATGGAGCAAGAACGTGAACGTGGCATAACGATCACGTCTGCGGCGACCACCTGTTTCTGGTCAGGGATGGATGAGCAATTCCCGCAGCACCGCATCAATATTATCGATACGCCGGGGCATGTGGACTTCACGATTGAAGTGGAGCGTTCCCTGCGGGTGCTGGATGGTGCTGTTTTTGTGTTGTGCGCCGTGGGTGGTGTGCAGCCGCAGTCCGAAACGGTCTGGCGTCAAGCGAACAAATATCACGTTCCGCGAATGGCGTTCGTTAATAAGATGGATCGTTCCGGGGCAAATTTCCTGCGTGTTTACGAACAGCTGAAAGCCAAGCTGAACGCAAATCCGGTGCCGCTCCAACTGCCCATTGGCGCAGAAGAGCATTTCTCCGGGGTCGTTGACTTGATCCGCATGAAAGCCATTATGTGGAATGAGGCGGATAAAGGGGTCACCTATCAGGCTGTTGATATTCCGGCTGATATGGTGGATTCCTGTCGCGAATGGCGTGAGCGGATGGTCGAGGCGGCGGCTGAAGCTGATGAAGTTCTGATGGATAAATACCTTGGCGAAGGTGATTTGTCTGCTGAAGATATTATTGCAGGTTTGCGTATACGCACCATTAATCTTGAAATCGTGCCGATGACCTGCGGCTCTGCTTTTAAGAATAAAGGCATCCAGGCGGTGCTGGATAAGATTGTGGAGCTGATGCCGTCGCCAGTTGATGTGCCTTCCATCAAGGGTCATCTTGATGATAAGGAGGAAACTGAGGCTGAACGTCATCCATCGGATAATGAGCCGTTTGCCGCGTTGGCATTCAAGATTGCCACGGATCCGTTTGTCGGCACGCTGACATTCTTTCGGGTGTATTCGGGTGTGCTGACTTCGCAAAGCGTGGTGTACAACCCGGTCAAAGGCAAGCGTGAGCGCATTGGCCGTTTGGTGCAGATGCACGCCAATTCACGCGAGGATATTGATGAAGTCCGGGCAGGTGATATCGCTGCCGCAGTCGGGCTGAAAGAAGTGACGACCGGCGACACCTTGTGTGACATGAACCGTGTCATCACCTTGGAACGGATGGATTTTCCAGAGCCGGTTATTTCTATTGCAGTTGAACCGAAGTCCAAAGCTGATCAGGAAAGAATGGGCATTGCCTTGAGCAAGCTGGCTCAGGAAGATCCGTCTTTTCGGGTGCGTACTGATGAGGAAACGGGTCAGACCATTATTTCCGGCATGGGTGAGTTGCATCTGGAGATTATTGTTGACCGCATGCTGCGTGAGTTCAAGGTGAGCTGCAATGTGGGTGCGCCACAGGTGGCGTACCGTGAAACCATCCGCAAGACGGTGGAGGCGGAAGGGAAATTTATCCGGCAATCTGGCGGGCGGGGTCAGTATGGTCACGTCTGGCTGCGATTGGAACCCTTGCCTGAGGGTAAAGGGTATGAGTTTGTTAACGCAGTTATCGGTGGGGTGGTGCCGAAAGAGTTTATCCCTCCCGTTGATAAAGGTGTGCAAGAACAAATGGGTAATGGCGTATTGGCTGGATTCCCATTGGTCGATATGAAGGTCACGATATTCGATGGCTCATTCCATGATGTGGACTCCAGTGAACTGGCGTTCAAGATCGCTGGCTCCATGGCGGTCAGAAGTGGCGTCATGAGCGCTGGGCCAATTTTGCTTGAGCCGATGATGAAAGTTGAAGTGACAACTCCGGAAGAATATATGGGGGATGTCATCGGTGACCTTAATCGTCGGCGTGGTTTGGTGCAGGGCATGGATGAGGAAAGTGGCAGCATGGTGGTGCATGCTGAGGTTCCTTTAGGCGAAATGTTCGGTTATGCAACTGATCTGCGTTCCGCCACTCAAGGGCGTGCCTCGTACAGTATGGAATTTGCACGATATGCGGAAGCGCCTGCGGCTATTACTCAGGCGGTCATCAGGAAAGAAAAAGGTGAGTGACAACGATGGCAAAAGGTAAATTTGAGCGCACGAAGCCGCACGTAAACGTAGGCACGATTGGGCATGTTGACCATGGCAAGACCACGCTGACGGCGGCGCTGACGGTGGTGCAGTCACGCAAGTTTGGCGGTGAGGCCAAGGCGTATGACCAGATTGACGCCGCCCCTGAGGAAAAAGCGCGCGGCATCACCATTTCCACAGCGCATGTGGAATATGAGTCTGACAACCGCCACTACGCCCACGTTGACTGCCCAGGGCATGCCGACTACGTCAAGAACATGATCACCGGCGCGGCGCAGATGGACGGTGCGATCCTGGTGTGCTCCGCCGCTGACGGCCCGATGCCGCAGACCCGTGAGCACATCCTGCTGTCCCGCCAGGTGGGCGTCCCTTACATTGTGGTTTACATGAACAAGTGTGACCTGGTGGATGATGAGGAGTTGCTGGAGCTGGTGGAGATGGAGTTGCGTGAGCTGTTGTCCAGCTACGAGTTCCCCGGTGACGACACCCCGATCATCAAAGGCTCCGCGCGCATGGCGCTGGATGGCGACCAGTCCGACATCGGCGAGCCTTCCATTGGCCGCCTGATTGAGGCGCTGGACAGCTACATCCCCCAGCCTGAACGCGCCATTGACGGTGCCTTCCTGATGCCGGTGGAGGACGTGTTCTCCATTTCCGGCCGTGGCACGGTCGTGACCGGCCGTATTGAGCGCGGGATCATCAAGGTTGGCGATGAGATCGAGATTGTCGGCATCCGCGCCACCCAGAAAACCACCGTCACCGGCGTTGAGATGTTCCGCAAGCTGCTGGACCAGGGCCAGGCGGGCGATAACGTGGGCCTGCTGCTGCGTGGCACCAAGCGTGACGACGTTGAGCGTGGGCAGGTGCTGTGCAAGCCGGGCTCCATCAAGCCGCACACCAAATTCGAGGCGGAAGTCTATGTCCTGTCCAAGGAGGAGGGTGGCCGCCACACGCCATTCTTCAAAGGCTACCGCCCACAGTTCTATTTCCGCACCACTGACGTGACGGGCGCCTGCGACCTGCCGGAAGGCACTGAGATGGTCATGCCGGGTGACAATGTCAAATTGGTGGTTAGCCTGATCAGTCCGATTGCGATGGAAGACGGTTTGCGTTTTGCCATCCGCGAAGGTGGTCGTACTGTGGGTGCCGGTGTTGTTTCAAAGATTATTGAGTAATAGTTATGTCTGATCAAAGAATCCGTATCCGCTTGAAAGCTTTCGACCATCGTTTGATTGATCGCTCTGCGACCGAAATTGTTGAAACGGCCAAGCGTACAGGTGCTCGGGTCAAGGGGCCAATTCCTTTGCCGACTCGTACAGAGCGTTACACGGTGTTGATTTCTCCTCATGTCAACAAGGATGCGCGTGACCAGTATGAAATTCGTACTTATAAACGCCTGATGGATATTATTGATCCGACCGATAAAACAGTGGATGCGCTCATGAAGCTAGATTTGGCTGCGGGCGTTGATGTGCAGATCAAACTTAACTGATTTGTAAAAAGTTCATAGACGGCAGGGGATTTTCTGCTATAATGCGCGGCTTTCAACGGCTCGACCCAGGTCGAGCCGAGCTTTTCTAGAATTCATATAGAATGAAAGTTGCTCAGTGTGAGTAATTGAAGAGGTATGCAAATGACTATCGGTCTGCTGGGTCGAAAAGTAGGTATGACCCGGATATACGGTGAAGATGGTGGTTCCACCCCTGTCACTGTGCTTGAGATTGCGCCGAATCGCGTTTCTCAGGTCAAGACGCTGGAAACAGATGGTTACAGCGCTGTCCAGTTGTCAGTGGGTGAGAAAAAGTCTTCCCGCGTTTCCAAGCCGGAGGCCGGTCATTTTGCTAAAGCTGGTGTGCCTGCCGGTACTTATGTTCGAGAGTCACGCGTAGATGATGCGAGTGGTTATGAACTGGGTGTCGAACTGGTGGTGAGCATGTTTGAAGCTGGTCAAAAAGTTGACGTGACGGGTGTTAGCAAAGGCAAAGGTTTTGCTGGTGTTCTCAAGCGCTACCATTTTGCTGGCCAAGACCGCACGCATGGTAACTCTCTCTCGCATCGTGCGCTTGGCTCTATTGGTCAGAACCAAACGCCAGGGCGTGTGTTCCCTGGAAAGAAAATGGCCGGTCATCTGGGTGCGGTGCGGAGCACAGCTCAAAATCTGGAAGTTGTGCGTGTGGATGTTGAACGCAATCTGTTGCTGGTCAAAGGGTCTGTCCCTGGCGCTAATAACGGCGATGTGATTGTTAAGCTGTCGGTTAAGGCGTAAGGGTGGCGGCGATGGAATTACAGGTTGCAAATGGCGGGTCTGTTGCGGTAAGTGACGAAATTTTTGCTCGCGAATTTAATGAGGGTCTGGTGCATCAGGCTGTGGTCGCATATATGGCGGCGGGTCGTGCTGGCACCAAGGCGCAAAAAACGCGTTCAGATGTTAGTGGCGGTGGATCTAAACCTTTCCGCCAAAAGGGCACAGGGCGTGCTCGGGCGGGTAGTATCCGTAGCCCGTTGTGGCGTACTGGCGGTAAGTCATTTGCGGCACGTCCGCGTGACTTCACCCAGAAACTGAATAAAAAAATGTACCGGGCGGCGATGCGCTCCATTTTTTCCGAATTGGTTCGTCAGGGGCGTTTTTTGGTGGTGGATTCGATTGCGGTCGCCGAACCAAAAACCAAGCTGATGTTGGCAAAGCTGAAAGAATACGGCTCAAACGATGTGTTGCTGGTATCTAATGTTGATGATGTTAATCTCCTGCTATCTGCACGCAATATTCCTTATTGTGAGGTTTCCACAGTTGCTGGTTTGAATCCGGTTAGTTTGGTGGGGCATGAGAAGGTTGTTGTAACAACTGACGCAATCAATAAGATTCAGGAGTGGCTGGCATGAGTATGGAGCGTCTTTATCATGTCCTGATTGCCCCGCGCGTGACAGAGAAAACTGTTCGTGCATCCGAAAAAGCAAATCAGTATGTGTTTAAGGTTGTGAAAAATGCAACCAAGCAAGAAATTCAGGAAGCTGTCGAGGCTTTGTTTGAGGTTAAGGTAAGCCAAGTGCGCACCATTAATGTCAAAGGCAAACAGAAAAACTTCGGGCGTCGTGCTGGTCAACGTAGCGATTGGAAAAAAGCTTATGTCAGCCTGTCTGAAGGGTTTTCTTTGGATGCGGCGGCGGAATAAGGCAAAGGTGAACTATGGCAGTCGTTAAGGCAAAACCAACCTCTCCAGGGCGTCGTTTCCAGGTTAAGGTTGTTAATAAAGAGTTGCACAAAGGTGCCCCACTTAAGGGTTTGGTTGAGGATCAGCGTAAAAGCGGCGGCCGTAATAATACTGGCCGCATCACCACGCGTCATGTGGGTGGTGGGCATCGCCAGCATTACCGCATTATTGATTTCAAACGTCGTAAGGATGATATTCCTGCGCGTGTTGAGCGTTTGGAGTATGACCCTAATCGAAGTGCCAATATTGCCCTTTTATTATATGCCGATGGCGAGCGCCGTTATATCATTGCGCCAAAAGGTTTGAGTGCTGGTGGTGAGGTTATTTCTGGCGTCCATGCGCCAATTTCCGTTGGTAATTGTTTGCCGCTGCGTAATATCCCTGTCGGTAGCGTCGTTCACTGCATTGAGCTGAAAGTTGGCAAAGGCGCGCAGTTGGTGCGTAGCGCTGGCTCTTCCGCCCAGTTGGTGGCTCGTGAGGGCGCTTACGCGACTATCCGTTTACGTTCTGGCGAGATGCGGAAGGTTCCAGTTGATTGCCGTGCGACTGTTGGCGAAGTTGGCAATTCTGAACATGGCCTGACCAAGCTAGGTAAAGCTGGAGCCAAACGCTGGCGTGGTGTGCGTCCAACTGTTCGTGGTGTGGTTATGAATCCGGTGGATCATCCTCACGGTGGCGGCGAAGGCCGTACTTCCGGTGGTCGCCATCCTGTTACACCTTGGGGTGTTCCGACCAAGGGTTACAAGACTCGTAGCAATAAACGCACTGACAAAATGATTGTCCGTCGCCGGAACAAGAAGTAAGAGGGTTAAGCAGTGCCACGTTCACTAAAGAAAGGTCCTTTTGTTGACCACCACCTGATGAAAAAGGTTGAAACCGCTAAGGCGGCTAATGACCGTCGTCCCATTAAGACATGGTCACGTCGCTCCATGATTCTGCCGGAAATGATTGGTTTGACGCTGGCAGTGCATAATGGCAAGCAGCATGTTCCTGTGTTGGTAAATGAAAACATGGTTGGCCATAAGCTGGGTGAGTTTGCGTTGAGTCGTTCTTACCGTGGTCATGCGGCCGATAAGAAGTCGAAGTAAGAGGTAGAAATGGAAGTTGCAGCTAAATTACGCTTTGCGCGCATTTCTCCTCAGAAATGCCGACTGGTTGCTGATCAGATTCGTGGCCTGCCTGTTGATAAGGCATTGAATGTTCTGGCGTTCAGCCCAAAAAAAGGTGCTGCTATCGTCAAGAAGCTTTTAGAGTCGGCTATTGCCAATGCTGAACACAATGAAGGTGCTGATGTTGATGAGCTATGCGTCAAACGCGTCTTTGTGGATCAGGGGCCTACGATGAAGCGTATCATGCCTCGTGCTAAAGGACGTGCTAACCGCATCCTGAAGCGTACCAGTCACATTACTGTCGCTGTAGGCGAGAAATAAGGTTTTAGTATGGGTCAGAAAGTACATCCAATTGGTATTCGCCTCGGTATTGCCACTGATTGGCGTTCCAAGTGGTACGCTGAAGGAAAGGACTACGCAGAGTTCCTGCATAAGGATCTTGAAGTCCGTTCCTTTCTGAAAAAGAAGTTGAAAGAAGCTTCTGTCAGCCGTATCCAAATTGAACGTCCGGCAAAATCCGCTTTTATCACCATTCATACTGCCCGTCCAGGGGTGGTGATTGGTAAAAAAGGGGAAGACATCGAGAAGCTCCGCGCTGAAACGGCGGCTAGGCTGGGTTTGCATGTTAATAACGTCAAACTCAATATTGAAGAAATTCGCAAGCCAGAACTGGATGCACAACTAGTTGCAGAAAGCATAGCCAGTCAGCTTGAGCGCCGCATTATGTTTCGTCGTGCAATGAAGCGGGCGGTCAGCAATGCGATGCGTCTAGGTGCTTTGGGTGTAAAAGTTAGTGTGGCAGGCCGTTTGAATGGTGCTGAGATTGCCCGTACCGAGTGGTATCGTGAAGGTCGTGTGCCGCTTCACACCCTGCGTGCTGATATTGATTATGCGACGGCTGAAGCGCTGACCACTTATGGGATCATTGGTGTAAAAGTCTGGATCTATAAGGGCGAAGTCTTCGATTTGGAACAAAAGCAGCAAGCCGCCAGCCAGCCTCAAAACCAAGGCCAAGGCCGGAAGAAGAAGTGATAGAGGTTTGAGATGTTACAACCCAAGAGAACCAAATTCCGCAAGCAGATGAAAGGCCGCAACCGTGGTCTGGCGTTGGCAGGAAGCAAAGTCAGTTTTGGCGAGTTTGGCTTGAAGACTACTGAGCGTGGGCGTTTGACTGCGCGTCAGATCGAATCGGCACGCCGTGCGATTAACCGTTATGTGCGCCGTGGTGGGAAAATCTGGATTCGTGTGTTTCCTGATAAGCCGATCAGTAAAAAGCCCTTGGAAGTTCGCCAAGGTAAAGGTAAAGGGAATGTAGAATACTGGGTGGCGTTGGTTCAGCCTGGTAAGGTTCTCTATGAAATTGAAGGTGTGGCAGAAGAGATCGCACGTGAGGCTTTCCGCCTTGCAGCCGCTAAACTGCCGGTGAAGACTACATTTGTTTCTCGTCAGGTGATGTGATGAAAGCAGCAGAACTCCAGCAAAAGTCATCTACTGAACTCAAAGCTGAGTTGGTTGAAAATCTGAAGGAGCAGTTTAAGTTGCGTATGCAAAAAGCTGCTGGTCAGTTGTCGCGTCCTTCCGAGGTGAAACGTGTGCGCCATCAAATTGCCCGTATCAAAACGGTGCTGGCTCAAAAGCAAGCGGCAGGTGAGTAACGATGAGCATGAATGAAGAAGGGAAAGTCGAGCGCAGTCTGATGGGGCGCGTAGTCAGTGATAAAATGGATAAGTCAATCGTGGTGCTGATGGAGCGTCAAGTTCAGCACTCGGTGTATGGCAAGTTTATCAAGCGTTCTAAAAAATATCATGTTCACGATGAGAATAATGAATGCCGTGAAGGTGATACCGTGCTGTTCAAGGAGTGCCGTCCTTTGTCCAAGACAAAGCATTGGACCTTGATCAAAATTGTTGAACGTGCGCCAAGTCAAGCATAAGGGACGGGAAACGAAAAATGATCCAGATGCAATCCATTCTGCAGGTTGCAGACAACAGCGGCGCCAAAAAGGTCATGTGCATTAAGGTGCTGGGTGGTTCTCACCGCCGTTACGCCAACATTGGCGATGTGATCAAGGTGAGTATTAAAGATGCGATCCCACGGGGGAAGGTCAAAAAAGGCGATGTGTACAATGCAGTTATCGTGCGCACCGCTCATGGCGTTCGTCGCAGTGATGGCTCTAAAATTCGTTTTGACGGCAATGCCGCGGTTTTGCTGAATAATAAGCTTGACCCGATTGGCACTCGTATTTTCGGACCTGTCACCCGTGAGTTGCGTGGTGAAAAGTTCATGAAGATTATTTCACTGGCTCCTGAAGTATTGTAAGGCAGTCGCGATTGATAGTAGGTGACATAAAATGCGCAAGATTCGCAGTAACGACGAAATAATTGTCATCACCGGCAAGGATAAAGGCCGTCGCGGCAAAGTCATGCAGGTGTTGGTGAACGGCAAAGTTCTGGTGCAAGGCATTAACCGTGTTAAAAAGCATCAGAAGCCAAACCCGAATTTGGGTGTGCAGGGCGGCATTGTCGAAAAAGAAATGCCGATGGATGCCTCAAATGTAATGTTGGTCAACCCTGCCACAGGTAAGGGTGACCGTGTTGGATTCAAGCTCCTGGAAGATGGCAAGAAAATCCGTGTCTTCAAGTCCAATGGTGAGCGTGTAGACGCTTAAGGTGTAAAATGGCAAGACTGCAACAGTATTACCGCGATGCTGTCATCAAAGAATTGACTGACAAGTTCGGGTATAAAAACGTAATGGAAGTGCCGAAGCTGGTTAAAGTCAGCCTGAACATGGGTTTGGGTGAGGCGGTCGGTGACAAGAAGGTTATTGAACATGCCACAGGCGATATGGCGAAAATTGCAGGTCAAAAACCTGTTGTTACCCTGAGCCGCAAATCTGTTGCAGGTTTCAAAATTCGTGATGGTTGGCCAATTGGTTGTATGGTCACCTTACGCGGTGAAAAGATGTATGAATTTCTGGATCGTTTGATCAATATCTCCATTCCACGCATTCGTGACTTTCGTGGTTTGAATGCGCGCGCCTTTGATGGCCGTGGTAATTATAATATGGGTATTAAAGAGCAAATCATCTTCCCAGAAATCGAATACGATAAAATTGATGCATTGCGTGGCATGAATATTACGGTTGCCACCACTGCGCGTACCGATGCGGAAGGTCGAGCGCTGTTGGAAGCGTTCAAGTTTCCTTTCAGACAGCAGTAAGAGGAAGATTAGGTCAAATGGCAAAAAAATCCATGATCGCACGCGAAGCACGTCGTGCTGCTGCTGTTGCCAAATATGCAGCCAAGCGTGAAGAACTAAAAGTCATTATTAGTAATCCTGAAAGCTCTTATGAGTCTGTAATGGATGCTGTGGAAAAATTGCAGAAGCTGCCGCGTGACAGTAGTGCAGCGCGCCAAATGAGCCGCTGTAATTTGACTGGTCGTCCACATGCTGTTTACCGCAAATTCGGCCTGTGCCGTAACAAATTGCGTGAGGCTGCAATGCGGGGTGATGTTCCTGGTCTGAGCAAGGCTAGCTGGTAAGGGAGGGAAACAATATGAGCATGAGTGATCCTATCGCCGACATGCTGACCCGCATTCGCAATGGTCAGATGGCAAGCAAGGCGAGTGTTTCTTTCCCTGCTTCCAAGCAGAAGAAGGCTATTTTGGAAGTGTTGGAGGGTGAGGGCTATATCTCCAGTTTTGAAACTGGTGAAGTGGAAGGCAAGCCTGTGACTACTGTGAAACTGAAATATTTTCAGGGTAAGCCAGTCATTAGCAAGCTGAAGCGTGTTAGCCGCCCTGGTTTGCGCATTTTTCGTGGCAAGGATGAGTTGCCGACGGTGATGGGAGGATATGGCGTAGCCATTGTTTCCACTTCCAAAGGCGTCATGAGTGACCGCGCAGCCCGTGCTTCTGGCCAGGGTGGCGAAGTCGTTTGCACGGTTGAATAAGGGCGGACTTTGAGATGTCAAGAATTGCAAAGAAACCACTGACCTTGCCCAAAGGTGTGGAGATCAGTATTAGTGGGCAGAATCTGAAAGTGAAAGGAAGTAAAGGTTCCTTTGATTTTACAGTGCATGATGCTGTAGCCGTTACCCAGGAAGAGAATGTGTTGAAGTTTGCAGCCAAGCGTGAGAACGATGCTGGTGGTTGGGCTTTGGCGGGCACTACGCGTGCGTTGGCGAATAATATGGTTATTGGTGTAAGCCAGGGTTTTGAGAAGAAGTTGCAACTGGTTGGGGTCGGTTATCGTGCCCAGGCTCAGGGTAATAAGCTCAATCTTAGCTTAGGATTTTCACATCCAGTCGTCCATGATATGCCTGTTGGGATTAGCGTTGAGACTCCAAGTCAAACGGAAATCATCATTCGTGGTAGTGACAAACAAATGGTTGGTCAGGTTGCAGCAGAAGTTCGCGCGTACCGCCCACCTGAGCCTTATAAAGGTAAGGGTGTCAAGTATGTGGATGAAGTGATTCTGCGTAAAGAGACCAAGAAGAAGAAGTAAGGTGAGCTAAGATGGACAAAAAAACATCCCGTATTCGTCGTGGTAAGCGCAGTCGCATGAAGATGCGTGAGTTGCGTGTTAACCGTCTGAGTATTCACCGCACCTCTATGCATATTTATGCGCAGGTTGTGAGTTCTGATGGTTCTCAAGTTCTGGCTTCAGCTTCAACACTGGATAAGGATCTGCGTTCAGGTCTGGACTACACAGGCAATGTTGCTGCTGCTACCGCAGTAGGTAAATTGATTGCTGAGCGTGCGTTGGCAAAAGGTATTGATGCTGTTGCTTTTGATCGCTCTGGTTTTAAATATCATGGACGCATCAAGGCGCTGGCAGATGGCGCTCGTGAAGCCGGTCTGAAATTCTAAAGGTTTTAATCCAATGGCGAAGGCAGAAAATACACAAACACCGTCCGACGGTCTGCAAGAGAAACTGGTGCAGGTTAACCGTGTTGCGAAGACCGTGAAAGGTGGGCGCATCATGAGCTTTACTGCATTGACCGTAGTCGGTGATGGTAATGGCCGTGTTGGTTTTGGATATGGTAAGGCGCGTGAAGTGCCCGCCGCTATCCAAAAGGCAATGGATCAAGCACGCCGCAATATGATTAATGTTTCATTGGTTGATGGCACTTTGCAGTACCCAATCAAGTATGAAAAAGGTGCTGCCCGTGTTTATATGCAGCCAGCTTCTGAAGGTACTGGTGTTATCGCCGGTGGCGCAATGCGTGCAGTGCTTGAGGTTGCAGGGGTGCGTAATGTGTTGTCTAAATGCATGGGTACCCGTAATGCCGGCAATGTAGTGCGTGCAACCATAGCAGCTTTGGCTTCTATGCAGGATCCAGAGATGATTGCCGCCAAACGTGGCAAAACCGTCGCAGAGATCAAGGGGTAAGGTATGGCTTCCGCAAAGCAACTCAAACTGACATTGGTGCGTAGTTTGAATGGCCGTTTGAAGGCTCACCAACAGTGCGCTCGAGGTCTTGGTATCCGCAAGATCCATAATCCAGTGACTGTCATAGACACCCCAGAAAACCGAGGCATGATCAATAAAATTTCCTACATGCTGAAGGTCGAGGAAGTTTAAAGATGAAATTGAATACGCTACAGCCTGATGTGGGCAGCCGTCCTGATAGTGTCCGTGTGGGTCGGGGCATTGGTTCTGGTTTGGGTAAAACCGCTGGTCGTGGGCATAAAGGACAAAAATCACGCAAAGGTGGCTTCCATCAGCGTAAGGGTTTCGAAGGCGGCCAGATGCCGATGCATCGCCGCTTGCCAAAATTCGGCTTTACGTCCCGTATCGGACGCCGCACTGCTGAAGTTCGTCTGAGCGAGCTGGCGAAAGTTGAAGGTGATGTCATTGATTTGTTGAGCTTGAAGAAAGCTGATGTGATTGATGCGCAAACGTTGCAGGCCAAGATCATATTGTCTGGCTCCGTTGATAAAGCTTTCACTGTTAAAGGTGTTGGTGTGACCAAAGGTGCCCAAGCGGCTATTGAGGCAGCTGGCGGTAAGGTCGATAACGGATAATCCAAGATGCGCAAAAACCCTACAGGCTCCCTTGGGGGCTTTGGAAATATGGTTGAAATTCGCCAGCGATTGGTTTTTGTATTGCTGGCGTTAATTGTTTACCGGATTGGTGCCCATATTCCTGTTCCTGGTGTGAATCCTGTGGCGATGGCACACTTCTTTGACCAGAACAGTGGAACCATTCTGGGTGTATTCAACATGTTTTCAGGCGGGGCATTAAAGCGCCTGAGTGTGTTTGCGCTGGGGATTATGCCCTATATTTCGGCATCAATTATTATGCAGTTGATGGCTACGGTTATTCCTTCTCTTGAGCAGCTTAAGAAAGAAGGGGAATCGGGGCGACGTAAGATTACCCAATACACCCGTTATGGGACTGTATTGTTGGCATTGTTCCAGAGTTTTGGTGTTGCTATTGCGCTAGGTGGCGAGGATATTGGTGGCGGTCAAACTATTGCATTAAATCCTGGAGTTAGCTTCGTTATTACAACGGTCGTTACGTTGGTTACGGGCACTTTGTTTTTAATGTGGCTGGGTGAACAAATCACTGAACGTGGCATTGGAAATGGCATCTCATTGATCATTTTCTCCGGTATTGTGGCGGGTTTGCCAGCGGCGGTTGGCGGAACTTTGGAGTTGGCCAATACAGGTGAGTTGTCGCCGTTTTTGGTGATTGTTTTGTTGGCGTTGATATTGTTGGTGACTGCTCTGGTTATCTTTGTTGAACGGGGTCAGCGCCGTATTACAGTCAATTACGCCAATCGCCAACAGGGGCGTAAAATGATGATGGGGCAATCCAGCCACTTGCCGCTGAAATTGAATATGGCAGGCGTGATTCCACCTATTTTTGCTTCCAGCATTATTCTTTTTCCTGCAACGCTGGGCAAATGGTTCAGTGATGCTGGCGGTATGAGCTGGATTCAGGGCTTTTTTAGCATGTTGCAGCCTGGGCAGCCGTTATATGTCCTGTTGTATGCCGCAGCTATTGTCTTTTTCAGCTTTTTCTATACGGCTCTGGTGTTTAACTCACGTGAAACGGCTGACAATTTGAAAAAAGCGGGTGCGTTTATACCGGGGATTCGTCCTGGAGAACAAACAGCGAAATATATTGACGGTGTCATGACTCGGCTGACGGGTATTGGCGCTATATATATTACCCTGGTTTGCTTGTTGCCGGAGTTTCTGATTTTGTGGTTTAAGGTGCCTTTCTATTTCGGAGGTACGTCGCTGCTAATCATCGTGGTTGTGGTCATGGATTTCCTGTCCCAGTTGCAGGCGCATATGATGTCGCACCAATATGAAGGCCTGATGAAAAAGGCTAATTTCAAAGCGCAGACGCGTCCCGGCGCTTTGCGCTGACCCGAGTTATTTTCCGAGAGGTTTTCATCATGAAGGTTAGAGCTTCAGTTAAAAAGTTGTGCCGTAACTGTCGGGTCATCCGCAGGAACGGAGTTGTGCGTATTATCTGTTCTGACCCGCGCCACAAACAGCGTCAGGGTTAATGATCATTTAGGTTGATAATTAGAAGGGGTTCTGGCAAAATCGCCCGTTTTCCCGGTAGTCTGGAGAAATTTTAATGGCTCGTATTGCGGGTATCAATCTTCCTGTCAACAAGCACGTTGTGATTGGTTTGACCTCAATCTACGGTATTGGTCGCCCGCGTGCTGCTGAAATTTGCAAAGCGGCAGATGTTGTCGCTAGCACTAAAATCCGTGACCTGAGTGAAGATGAAGTGGAGCGCATCCGTCTTGAAGTGGGCAAGTACCTGGTTGAAGGCGATTTGCGTCGTGAAGTCTCCATGAACATCAAACGCCTGATGGACATGGGATGCTATCGTGGCATCCGCCACAGACGCGGCCTACCAATGCGTGGTCAGCGTACCAAGACAAATGCGCGCACCCGTAAAGGCCCGCGTCGTCCAATTCGCAAGTAATACTGAGATTGCAGGTAGAGTAAGTAATGGCAAGACAGCCTAGAAAAGGTGCAACTGTTAACCTTCGCAAGAAGGTCAAGAAAACTGTCACTGATGGTGTTGCACATATCCATGCATCGTTCAATAACACAATTGTGACCATCACTGACCGTCAGGGCAATGCTTTGGCATGGGCAACTTCTGGCGGTTCCGGTTTCCGTGGCTCTCGTAAGAGCACCCCGTTTGCAGCACAGGTTGCAGCTGAACGTGCAGGTAATGCAGCCAAGGATTATGGCCTGAAAAATCTTGATGTTGAAGTCAAGGGGCCTGGCCCAGGCCGTGAGTCTGCCGTGCGTGCGCTGAATAACGTTGGTTTTAGGATCAACAATATTGTGGATGTGACACCGATTCCTCACAATGGTTGCCGTCCACCTAAGAAACGTCGTGTGTAACGGGAGAAAGTCATGGCACGTTATATTGGACCTACCTGCAAACTGAGCAGACGTGAAGGTACTGACCTTTACCTGAAAAGCCGTGGCGCTTCTCTGGAAAAGAAATGCAAGCTGGATAAAGCTCCGGGTCAACATGGCGAGAATAAGGCTCGGTTGTCCGACTATGGTGTACAGCTGCGCGAAAAGCAGAAGGTTCGCCGTATTTATGGCGTACTGGAACGTCAGTTCCGCAATTATTTTACAGAGGCTGCACGCCGTAAGGGTTCTACGGGTGAAAACCTGTTGCAGTTGTTGGAATGCCGTTTGGACAATGTTGTTTACCGGATGGGATTTGGTTCCACTCGTGCTGAAGCCCGTCAGCTGGTTAGCCACAAGGCAATCAGTGTCAATGGCCAGACTGTCAATGTCCCATCTTACCAAGTCAAGCCTGGTGATGTGGTTGCCATTCGAGAAAAAGCCAAAAAACAAACCCGTGTCCAGGATGCTGTCACTGTTGCAGAGCAGATGGGTTTCCCTGCTTGGGTCGATGTAGACGCAAAGGGATTGACAGGTACATTCAAGTCAGTACCAGACCGTAGTGATTTGCCAGCCGAAATTAATGAATCATTGATTGTGGAATTGTACTCCAAGTAATCATTGATCAGCTTCGAGAGACAGGTATGACCTCGAAAACTACAGAATTGCTGAAGCCGCGTAACGTCCAGGTGCAAGAGGCGGGTTTGAATACCTACCGTATTACTCTGGAGCCGTTGGAGCGTGGGTTCGGTCACACATTGGGAAATGCGTTACGTCGTATTTTGTTGTCCTCCATTCCGGGCAGCGCAGTGACAGAAGTGCAAATTACCGGTGTGGTGCATGAATACACCAGTATTGAAGGTGTGCAGGAAGACGTGGTGGAGATTTTGTTGAATCTCAAAAATCTGGCCATCCGTCTGAATGCGCGAGATGAGGCGACGCTTACGCTGAAAAAGAAGGGCAAGGGTGTCGTGACTGCGGCTGATATTGAACAGGATCATGATGTCGAAATCATCAATCCTGGCCATGTCATCGCACACATCACCAAGGATGATACGGAGCTGGAAATGAGCCTGACCATTACTCGTGGTCGTGGTTATCAACCAGCTTCCGTTCGCCGTGGCCCAGATTCGCCAGAATTGCCTCTTGGCACATTGGTGTTGGATGCAAGCTATAGCCCGATCACGCGTGTTGCTTACAATGTTGATAGCGCGCGCGTGGAACAACGTACAGATATGGATAAATTGGTGTTGGAAATCCAGACCAATGGCTCCATCAATGCAGAAGAAGCCATCGGTATGGCGGCGCAGATTCTGCAACAACAGCTGGCAGTGTTCTTTGATCTGCGTATTGAAGAACCTGTGCGTCGTGAAGAATCCCAGCCAGAAATTGATCCGATATTGCTGCGTCCGGTTGATGATCTTGAACTGACTGTGCGATCAGCTAATTGTTTGAAAGCAGAGAATTTATTCTATATTGGCGATTTAGTGCAGCGCACCGAAACCGAGTTGCTCAAGACGCCAAACCTGGGTAAGAAATCTCTGACTGAAATTAAAGATGTGCTGGCACAGCATGGTTTGACGCTGGGCACCAAGCTTGATAATTGGCCACCAGCAGGTCTTGATCACCGTGAAAGCAAAGTGGGTTAACCACGGGTTTTGAAGGATAAAGAAAATGCGTCATCGTAATATTGGCCGTCAACTGAGCCGTAACAGCAGTCATCGTAAGGCCCTACTGCAAAGCCTGACCAACTCACTGATTCGCTATGAAGCGATCAAGACAACGTTGCCCAAGGCGAAAGAGTTGCGGCGTGTGGCGGAGCCGCTGATCACCCGTGCGAAAGAGGACTCAGTCCACAATCGTCGTATCGCTTTCTCCCGTTTGCGTGACAAGGAAGTGGTTGGCAAGCTGTTTAATGAGATTGGCCCACGTTTTAAAAGCCGTCCGGGTGGTTACCTCAGCATTATCAAATGTGGTTTCCGCGCAGGTGACAATGCGCCGATGGCGTATGTGACTTTAGTGGGCGATGCTGTCAGCGAGCAGGCCGCTGCCGAATAATCTGCATTATTCCGTTTTCAGAAAGGCCGACAGTGTTCGGCCTTTTTGCGTTTATTCGCATTGCTTTATATCATTGCAGTGCAGCATCGAATGTGTAGACTGCGTAATTTTTTGGATTGGATTCACCATGCAGGACACTCCTACAGTTATCAAGGCAGAAGATGCCCGCAAAACGGCCAAAATCTTCTATTACGGCAATATCCTTTCAGTCCTGATCCCTTTCCCGGTGTTTATTTTGTGGTTTGGTGCATCGATGTTCGTGTATGCAATGTTTCGGCATCATCCAAATCCGCGGGTGGGCTATTATACACAGATCGGCGCCTACCATTATTATGGTCTGGCTGGCGCATTGGTGCCGGTACTGACGTTTGCGCCGGGCGACTTTTTCAAGAACTGGTGGTGGGCGTTATGGATTTTTTGTGCGGCAATATTATTGCCACTCTCCATCCGTCAAATCATGAGGATCAATAGCGACGCGTGGAGTGATACGACCAAGACTCATTGAGGGAGGAAGAATGACTGAATTACGTCATGATTGGCGCATTGAGGAAGTGAATGCACTATTGGCGATGCCTTTTAGCGACTTGATGTTTCGTGCGCATCAGGCACATCGCGCAAACTTTCCGGTTAATCAGGTGCAGGTAAGCACCCTGCTCAGTATCAAGACAGGCGCTTGCCCGGAGGACTGCGGTTATTGTTCGCAAAGTGCCAAACATGACACCTCGCTGGAACGTGAACGCCTGCTGCCTCTACAGGAGGTTATCGACTCCGCAAAAGCCGCCAGGGAGCATGGGGCCACCCGTTTTTGCATGGGGGCTGCATGGCGTAACCCGACCGATAAGAATCTGGAGCGGGTCATCGAAATGGTGCAGGCGGTCAAGGATTTGGGGATGGAAACCTGCGTCACGCTGGGGATGCTGACTGATCAGCAGGCGCAGCGCCTCAAGGGGGCGGGGTTGGATTATTATAATCACAATCTGGACACTTCCCCTGAGTTCTATGGCAATGTCATTTCCACCCGGACTTACCAGGATCGGTTGGATACGCTGGAAAGCGTGCGCAATGCTGGCATCAATGTCTGTTCTGGCGGCATTCTCGGCATGGGTGAAACCCGTTATGACCGTGCGCGCCTGTTGCAACAGCTTGCAAATATGAAGTTCCATCCCGAGTCTGTGCCGATCAATGATTTGGTGAGGATTGAGGGCACGCCACTCAGTTCTGCAGAAAAGCTGGATCCATTTGAATTCATCCGCACGGTTGCGGCAGCCCGAATTATGATGCCGAAATCCTATGTGCGCCTGTCTGCGGGCCGTACTGAAATGTCAGATGAAATGCAGGCTTGGTGTTTCTTCGCCGGGGCCAATTCCATTTTTTACGGCGACAAGTTGCTGACAGCTGAAAATCCGGAAGAAAGCCATGACCAGCAACTGTTTGCCCGTCTTGGCATTGAGGCGGAAGCGGGGCAGGTCGGCGGCACGTATATGTAGGCAGCACATGAACTACCCACAACCCTATGATGTGATTGTTATCGGCGGCGGACATGCTGGTACGGAAGCCGCTCTTGCCGCTGCACGCATGGGTAGGCGCACGCTTCTGCTGACCCACAACATCGAAACAATTGGCCAGATGAGCTGTAACCCCGCCATCGGCGGCATCGGCAAGGGCCATCTGGTGAAGGAAGTGGATGCGCTTGGTGGGGCGATGGCGCACGCTGCCGACCGGGGTGGCATCCAGTTCCGTATCCTCAATTCCAGCAAGGGCGCAGCGGTTCGCGCTACCCGTGCGCAGGCTGACCGGGTGCGTTACAAGGCTGCGATCCGTTCCATTGTTGAAAACCAGCCCAATTTGCAAGTTTTCCAGCAAGCCGCCGATGACCTGATTGTGGAAGGTGATCGGGTGGCGGGTGTCGTTACCCAGATGGGGCTGCGTTTTTCCGCGCGTGCGGTGGTGCTGACCAGCGGGACTTTCCTTGGCGGCAAAATCCACATCGGCCTGAGCAATCATGCCGGAGGCAGGGCGGGTGACCCGCCCTCCATTACGCTTGCCCAGCGTTTGCGTGAGCTGCCGTTCAATGTCGATCGCCTGAAAACCGGAACACCGCCCCGCATTGACGCCCGCAGCATTGATTTCAGCAAACTGGAGGCCCAGCCGGGGGATGCGCCGACGCCGGTATTTTCCTTTCTTGGCAGTGTGCAGGAGCATCCGCAGCAGATTGCCTGCCATATCACCTACACCAACAGCACGACGCATGACATTATCCGTAGCGGCTTGGATCGCTCGCCATTATACACCGGGGTGATTGAGGGCGTTGGCCCGCGTTACTGCCCGTCGATTGAAGACAAGATCATGCGTTTCGCTGACAAGGAGCGCCACCAGATTTTTATTGAGCCGGAAGGTTTGGACACGCACGAAGTCTATCCTAACGGGATTTCCACCAGCCTGCCTTTCGATGTGCAGCATGCGTTGGTGCGCTCGATTCCAGGGTTGGAAAACGCCCATATCACCCGCCCCGGTTATGCCATTGAGTATGACTTTTTTGATCCGCGCGACCTTAAGCCAACGTTGGAAACCAAAGCCATGCACGGCTTGTTCTTCGCCGGGCAAATCAACGGCACGACTGGCTATGAGGAAGCGGCGGCGCAGGGGTTGCTGGCAGGCTTGAACGCAGGCTTGTACGCGCAGGAAAAAGAAGGCTGGTATCCGTTGCGTGACCAGGCTTATCTCGGCGTGCTGGTTGATGATTTGATCACGTTGGGGACGCGTGAGCCTTACCGCATGTTCACCAGCCGTGCGGAACACCGCCTGCTGTTGCGCGAAGACAATGCCGATTTGCGCCTGACCGAAAACGGCCATGAACTGGGGCTGGTCGACGAGGTGCGCTGGGCGGCATTCTGCACCAAGCGGGAAGCCATTGAGCGTGAACAGCAGCGCTTGCGGGCCACCGTCCTGCATCCGGCGGATGTTGCGGCAGAGGATTGCCAGCGTGTGTTCGGCGATGCGCTTTCCCGCGAATACAAGTTGTATGAGCTGTTGCGCCGCCCTAATGTGACTTACGCCGGTTTGACCAGTCTGCCTGCTGTTGGCAGCCCGGTTGCGGATGAAAAGGTGGCGGAGCAGGTTGAAATCCAGTGCAAATACGCTGGCTATATTGACCGCCAGCAGGATGAAATTCACAAGCAGCGCCGCAATGAGGAAACCCGCCTGCCTGATTGGCTGGATTATGCTCAGGTTCGCGGCCTTTCCAATGAGGTGCGCCAAAAGCTGCAAGCCCAGCGCCCGGCCACCATCGGCCAGGCGGCGCGCATTCCGGGAATTACGCCCGCCGCAATTTCCCTGTTGTTGGTTCATTTGAAGAAGTCCTCCGCAGCTAACGGCGGCTTGCAGGCAAGCGCCTGATGGGGCGGAGCCAACAGGAAAAACTTCAGGGTTATCTGCAATTGCTGCAACGTTGGAACAAGGTTTACAACCTGACCGCCGTGCGCGATCCGGCGCAGATGCAGGTGCTGCATATCGACGACAGTTTGAGCATTGCGCCTTATCTTCAAGGGGAAACTTGTTTGGATGTGGGGAGCGGCGCAGGTTTGCCCGGCATTCCCCTGGCCATTGTCCAACCTGAACGCCAATTCACGCTGCTTGACACCAACGGCAAGAAAACCCGTTTCATGCAACAGGCGGTGCTGGAACTGGGCTTGCAGAATGTGGCGGTGATTCAGGCGCGGGTGGAGAGTTGGCAGCCATCCGCCTGTTTTGATGCAGTTATCAGCCGCGCTTTCGCCTCCTTGAATGACTTTGTTACCTTTACGGGTAAACATGCCTGTGAAAATGCTATCCTCTACGCGATGAAGGGGCGTTACCCTCTCAGCGAACTGGCGGCACTGCCGGAGGGTTGGAAGGTGCGGGCGCAACATTCCCTGCACGTACCCGGTCTGGATGCAGAGCGGCATCTGTTGGAACTACAGCGAGAATTAGTGAGAGTGACCTCATGACGCGAGTGATCGCCATCGCCAACCAGAAAGGCGGCGTCGGTAAAACCACCACTACTGTTAACTTGGCAGCGTCCCTGGCCGCCATGAAGCGCCGCATCCTGTTGGTGGACATGGATCCGCAGGCCAACGCCACCACTGGCATTGGCCTGGACAAACATGAGCAGAGGACCACCCTGACCGATGTCCTGTTGGGGGAAGCGCATGTCACTGAAATCTTGCATAAATTGCCTGACAGTTCCCTGCATGTTTTGCCAGGTTCGCCAGAGTTGACGGTGGCTGAAGTCTCCCTGATGAGCAAGGAGCGGCGGGAATATCATTTGAAGGAGGCGTTGGCTCCGCTTCAGGGTGCCTATGATTACGTCCTGATTGACTGTCCACCCTCCCTCAACATGCTGACGGTCAACGCCTTGGTGGCGGCTACAGGCATTATCATCCCCATGCAGTGCGAATATTATGCGTTGGAAGGGTTGAGTGCGCTGGTGGGGACGATTGAGCGCATCACCCAGACGGCCAATCCGGATTTGCAGGTCATGGGTCTGGTGCGCACGATGTATGACCCTCGCAGCAACCTTGCCCGCGATGTGTCTGAGCAGATCAACGCTTTTTTCCGCAATAAGGTCTATAACACCGCCATTCCGCGCAATATCCGTCTGGCGGAAGCGCCCAGCCACGGTTTGTCAGCGTTGGAATATGACAAAAGTTCACGGGGGGCATTGGCATATCTGGCGTTGGCGGCCGAAATATTGCGTAAGGATGCAGCCAAGGCTGTGTCGAATGGGGAACTGGCATGGTGAAAAAGCCAGCTCTTGGGCGCGGTCTTGACATACTGCTCAGTTCGGCGCGCGCTCATGGCGAGCAAACGGATGACGTATCCCTGCGGGTTTTGCCGGTTGAGCGCATCCGGCCTGGCCAGTACCAGCCGCGCACCCGCATGGATCCTGATGCACTGCAGGAGCTGGCAGATTCCATCAAGGCGCAGGGTTTGGTGCAGCCGGTTGTGGTGCGTAAGCTTGGCGGCGGTGAATATGAACTGATCGCTGGCGAACGCCGCTGGCGTGCCGCACAGCTTGCTGGCTTGCATGAAATTCAGGCCGTTGTGCGTGAAATTCCTGATCAGGCGGCGGCGGCCATGGCGCTGATCGAAAACATCCAGCGGGAAGATCTGAATGCGTTGGAAGAAGCCAACGCCTTGCGCCGCCTGATTGACGAGTTTGGCCTTACCCACCAGCAGACAGCAGAAGCAGTGGGGCGCTCCCGGGCGGCGGTCACCAACCTGTTGCGCCTGCTGGATTTGCAGGATGAAACTAAAGCGTTGGTGGAGGCAGGACAACTGGAAATGGGTCATGCCCGCGCCCTGTTGGCCCTACAAGGCTCGCAACAGGTCGAGTTGGCGCAGAAGGTCGCCCAACGCCAGCTTTCCGTGCGCGAAACCGAACGTCTAGTCAAACTATTGCTGGAGGGTGGTGACAAACCTGCCAAGGATTTCAAGCCAGCTCCAGATGTGCTTCGACTGGAACAAAAGCTTACGGATACGCTGGGCGCAAAAGTCGCCATCCGCTACAACCGTGCGGGTAAAGGGAAGCTTGTCATTGAATATAACAGCCTGGATGAACTGGATGGGATCTTGGGTCATATCCAGTAATTTTTATGTCCAAGGTATTGAATCAGGCAGCGAGTCACTGCATAATACGCGCCTTGTTTTTCGGATTGGTTTTTCGGGAGAATACCCTTGCCTAACATAGCCTCAGCCAGAAAGCGTGTACGCCAAGCGGTCAAGCGTCGCATGCATAATAAGCATCTGCGTTCACGTCTGCGCACCCATATCAAGAATGTGGTCAATGCTATTGCAGCAGGCGACCGTGAAGCCGCTATTAATGCATACAAGGCAGCAGTGCCTATTATTGATTCCACTGCTGACAAGGGTATTATTCACAAGAATAAGGCGGCTCGCCATAAAAGCCGTTTGAATGCGCATATCATGGCTTTACAAGCCTGATTTGGCAACATGATCGGGTATATTTTCCAAGGCCGGTTTATATGAACCGGCCTTTTGCATTTGTATCCTGCTTATGTTGAAGGTGGGTCTGACCGGGGGGATTGGTTGTGGCAAGTCCACAGCTGTCAAACATTTCCGTGCATTGGGAATAACGGTCATTGAGGCTGATGTTGTCGCCCGCCAGGTGGTGGAGCCTGGGCAGCCCGCTTTGCAGGAAATTATGGAAATGTTTGGGGCTCAAGCTTTGCAGGGTGACGGAAAGCTTGATCGTGCCTGGTTGAGACGGGCTGTTTTTAGTGATGAACACCGCCTACAACAATTGGAATCCATTCTCCATCCTCTCATCCGCCTGGAAATTCTCCGCCAAATCAGTGCTTGTGAGCAAGGTCTATATGTGGTGGTTGATGTACCGCTGTTGTTTGAAAAGGGCTATACTGAATTATTTGATCGGATTTTAGTGGTTGATTGTTTGCCAGAAGAGCAAAAACTCCGGGTCAAGGTCAGGGATGGCAGTGATGACGGTGTGATCGACGCCATTATGCAATCCCAAGTAAGCCGTGATGAGCGGCTACAGCGGGCAGATGATATTGTTGAGAATTCATCATCAATCACTGTTTTTTATCAAGAAATTGATTATTTGCATAATAAGTATGCGAACATGAAAGATGTTTAGTTGATTGCCCCATTGGTTTCTTGGTATAACTGCCAACCAATAGGGCATGCGAAGCATTTTATGATCATCTATAAACAACCCTTGGGCGAAGAGATTCGCCGATTCTCCGAGCCTCACATGATCAGCTACGAGCAACCGCTTAACGAAAAGATTCGCTTGTTTATGCGGTTGGAGTTGTTGATGGGACGGTTTCAATATCACGTTTCCGCCGATCCAAAACCTGAGGATACGGTGGCTGCGTTGCATTTGCTGTTGGATTTGTACAATTTGTCTGCTCGCTTGGATGTCAAAAGCGAAATTCTTAAGGAAATTGACCGTATGGGTCAGTCTGTCCGCCTGTTGTTGCGTAACGGGAATGCGGATGCTGCCCGCTTGGACAATGTATTGGAAAAGCTCAATTATCACAGTGACGTGTTGTACCAGCAGCGTGGCCAATTGGGGCAGCATCTGAAAAATCATATGTTTTTCAATAGTCTGCGTCAGCGTTCTTCTTTGCCGGGTGGTTTGAACGGCTTTGACATCCCCTTATTCCATTATTGGCAGGAACAGGCGATTGGCGTGCGTCTGGAAGATTTACAGGAATGGGCAGCGCCTTATGTCTCGGCCAATGCCGCTGCGCACAATATTTTGTCCATTATGCGTGAATTTGGTGAACGTCAGCAGGAAGTGGCGAAAGAAGGCTTTTTCCAGTCCATGTTGGAACTGCGCAAGCCTTATCAGATGATGTGTGTGGAATTGCCGGACAATGTCGATTATTACCCCGAAATCAGCGCTGGCAAACAGCGTTTTACCCTGCGCTTTGTAAATGCGGACATGCTTGCTGAACGTGGCAAACAAATCAATAAGGATGTGCATTTCACCTTGGCGTTATGCGCTTTCTGAGGCGGTTGTTGATTGAATTATGACTAAGCAGGCGGGCGTTTTGGCCCGCTTGCTGTTTGTGGGCACCTTCAGCGCAGTGTTTCCCAAATGGGTTGGGTTTTGTGCTCTGGTGCTGTAACGGTGGGGGATGTTTCGGCGGTTTCTTTTTCCGGTGAGGATTCCGCTGATGAACTGGGTTCAGGTGCTTCTTTTGCCGATGGGGATTCCGCTGATGAACTGGGCTCAGGCGCTTCCTTTGCTGATGGGGATGCTGTGGAGGAGCTGGGTTCCAGATCCTTTTTTGCTGGTTCGGGTTCAACGGGTTGCGCTGGTTTTTCCGTCACTACGGCTGCTGTTGGATGGGGCGGAGGAACAATAGGGGATGAAACCTGTCCTGCCGGAGACGCAGGATCGACTAATAGGGTGTCCTGCTTCAGGATTGAACCATCATCATTCAATACAGTGACTGTCCAGGTGCCGGGCAGGTTGGCGCCGATGTTCTTGTTGGAGTGCACACGCCAGCGTTGCGCGCCGACCGGGAATTGCAGGCCGAGTTGCAGCGCGCCATCCCGTTCCCAACGATGGGTGACGACGTGCCCTTGCAGATTGGCCAGTTCGGTAAAGTAATAAATTTCCTGCCCTGCGCTGATCCGTGTCAGTTGGTCGATGGGCTCGTGCGCATTGATGCCGGTTGTGAATGCAGAACGGGAAACTTGCGGGGCAGCTTGGGTTGTTTCCTGAGGTATGGCTGGAGTGGTTGTGGCGTCCTCAGCCTGGACAGTTTGCCAGATGGGGCCAAGGATGAGCAGGAATGTGGCCATTTTTAGGCAGGCGTTATGCATTGTTCAGAGACTCCCTTCGTAATCAGTCAATTAGCATGTTATGTGATGCATGAGGCTTAGTTTAGTGTATTTGCAGAAGGTTCACCAAAGAGTGTGCGGGTTGGGCTTGCTACCGGCAACAACTTACGCTTTACTACCCGATTTACCATGAATGGCAGGATTGAAAATGCCGAAAAAACAGCTGGAAACGGCTGCTGCGCCACAACCGGATTTTGAAGCGGCCATGGCGGAGTTGGAAAACTTGGTGCAACGCATGGAAAGCGGTGAATTGACGCTGGAGGCTTCCCTAAAGGAATTTGAGCGTGGGGTGCAACTGACCCGCCTTTGTCAGGAGGCCCTTAATGCAGCCGAACAGCGGGTCAAACTGCTGGCAGCTGATGGTCAGGAGCGTGATTTCCCGCCACAAGAGGAGGCCTGATGCTGAACGTCCACACCCGTCTGCAAACATGGCAGAAGCGTATTGAAGGCGTGCTGGAGGCTGTCCTGCCACCGCCATCCGCCCATCCGGCAAGGCTGCACGAAGCTTTGCGCTATTCGGTGCTGAATGGTGGCAAGCGGATGCGCCCCTTGCTGACGTATGCAACTGGCGAGGCGCTTGGGATTGCGCCGGATCATTTGGATATTCCAGCCGCTTCCATTGAGCTGGTGCATGTGTATTCGCTGGTGCATGATGATTTGCCTGCTATGGACAATGATGATCTCCGCCGTGGCAAACCGACCTGCCACAAGGCGTTCGACGAGCCGACCGCCATTCTGGTGGGGGATGCGTTGCAGGCGCTGGCTTTTCAGATTCTGGCTTCCCACCCTGGGATGAATGCATCCCCTGCGCAACGCCTGCGCATGATTGAGCAGCTTGCCCAAGCGGCTGGCTCCCGCGGCATGGTTGGCGGCCAAGCAATTGATCTCGCTGCCGTCGGTCGGGAGTTGACCGAGGTGGAACTGGAAAACATGCATATCCACAAGACCGGCGCCCTGATCCGCGCCAGTGTGTTGATGGCGGCTTACAGTGTTGAAGCGGTGGATGCGCGTTGTTTGCAGCAACTGGACCATTTCGCCAAATGCATCGGGCTGGCATTCCAGGTGCAGGACGATATTCTGGATGTGGAAAGCGATACCCGGACACTGGGTAAGACCCGTGGGGTGGACGCGGCGGCAGGCAAGCCTACATACCCTTCCATCATCGGGCTGGCGGCTTCCAAGGCCAAATTGCAGGATTTGTATGACGAAGCCATGAGCGCCTTGCTATCATTCGATGAATCCGCGAATTTGCTGCGCGAAATTGCCGAGTTTACGGTCAAGCGTATACGATAAATAAAAAAACGGACATGCTTACCGCAGTACTTCCATATTGATGCTTTGATGATTTAGGGGTTGGCCAAACGTGCTTGAGACAATCAATTCCCCCGCCGATTTGCGGCGGCTGGATCTGGGTCAGTTACCGGCGTTATGCGCGGAGCTGCGTGAATTTTTGTTGGACTCAGTGTCCACCGGGGGAGGGCATTTTTCGTCCAATCTGGGTACGGTTGAGCTGACGGTGGCGCTGCATTATGCGTTTGACACGCCGTATGACAAGCTGGTGTGGGACGTGGGCCACCAAGCCTATCCACACAAAATCCTGACGGGCCGCCGTGACCAAATGAACAGCATCCGGCAAAAAAATGGTTTGTCAGGTTTTCCCAAGCGTTGTGAAAGTGAATACGACACTTTTGGGGTTGGGCATTCCAGCACTTCCATCGGTGCCGCTTTGGGGATGGCGTTGGCGGCGCAGCAAAAAGGCGAGGATTTCCATTCCATCGCCATTATCGGCGATGGTGCCATGACCGCAGGGATGGCGTATGAGGCGCTCAACCACGCAGGCGATTTGGACGCCAACCTGATTGTGGTGCTGAATGACAATGAGATGTCGATTTCCCCGAATGTGGGGGCATTGCGTAAATACCTGACGCGTTTGCTTTCCGGGCGTATGTATTCGACCATGCGCGAAAGCGGCAAGAAAGCGCTGTCGCACAGCAAATCCCTGTCCAAGCTTGCCAAACTGACCGAGGAACACATGAAAGGCATGGTGCTGCCCGGCACGTTGTTTGAAGAAATGGGCTTCAAGTATTACGGCCCAATTGACGGGCATGATGTGGAGGAACTGGTGCATGTGCTGGACAACCTCAAGCAGATCAAGGGGCCGCGCCTGCTGCATGTGCTGACGCAAAAAGGCAAGGGTTATGAGCCTGCTGAAGAGGATCCTTGCGCTTACCATGGTGTCACCCCGTTCAACCTAAAAACAGGGCTGGTGTCCAGCAACAAAAAATCAACGCCAACCTATACGCAGGTTTTCGGCCAGTGGCTGTGTGATATGGCGGCGCAGGACGAGCGCCTGGTCGGGATTACGCCCGCCATGCGTGAAGGCTCCGGTCTGGTGGATTTTTCCGTACAATTCCCGCAACGTTATTTTGATGTCGGCATCGCCGAGCAGCATGCGGTGACGTTGGCGGCAGGTCTTGCCTGTGAAGGCATGAAGCCGGTGGTGGCAATTTACTCTTCCTTCCTGCAACGGGCGTATGACCAGTTGTTGCATGATGTCGCCGTCCAGAACCTGCCGGTGCTGTTCGCCATTGACCGCGCTGGGCTGGTGGGGGCGGATGGGCCGACACATTCCGGCAACTATGACCTGTCATACCTGCGCTGCATACCCAATATGGTGGTGATGGCCCCGGCCGATGAAAATGAATGCCGCCAGATGTTGTTCACGGCTTTTTTGCTGGATTGCCCGACGGCGGTGCGCTATCCGCGTGGCAAGGGCATCGGCATTGAGCCGCAAGCCAAGATGGAGGCCATCTCGGTAGGCAAGGCGCTGACGTTGCGTAGCGGTGGCGGTGATGTCGCCATTTTACTGTTCGGGTCGCTGCTGGCTGAAGCGCGGGCAGCGGCGGAAGAGTTGGATGCAACCCTCGTCAATATGCGATTTGTCAAGCCGTTGGACAAGGCCATGCTGCGGGAACTGGCGCAAGCCCACAGCCTGCTGGTGACGCTGGAAGACAATGCGGTGATGGGTGGGGCGGGCAGCGCAGTGAATGAGTGCCTGCATGAAGCTGGGCTGTCGGTGGATGTGATGAATTTGGGTTTGCCAGACGCCTATATTGAGCATGCTCAACGTGAGGAACAGCTTGCCGCTTGCGGGTTGGATGCACCAGGCATTGTGCAACGGGTGCGGGCTGGTTATGGAGGGCGGATTCGCATTGGCTTAACCTTGTGTCCTGTGCCACAATATGTCGCCAAATGATGTGTCAGGAATCGACTATAATCCTATGAAAAGTTCGGTTTCTCCCGTATTTCCAATTCCTGAGGAGTTGTTCCATGAAGTTTTTTGTCGGCTTTTTTAGCCTCGAATGGATGCGTGTTTTTGATTTTATTGCGCCATTGGTTATCCGTTTGTTCCTTGCCCCGATGTTCTGGATTTCAGGGGTCAAGCGTTTGGGTCTTTTTTCCAGTTCCGATTTCGTTGTTTATAACCCTCTGACTTGGTTGAATACGGAAGCCTTCCAGCAAAGTGCCGCCAGTATGCACAACTCCCTGTTCACCGGCATGGGGGCGGAAACGCTGGTCATTTTGTTGGGTGTCATCGAGCTTGCCGCTGCCATTTGCTTGGTGCTGGGGTTTGCTGTGCGTTGGGTGACGCTGGCGTTGATGTTCGTGGTGGTGGTGTTGGGGCTGATTGCTATGGGTGACGCAGGTTTCGTCAATACCATGGAACAACTGGTAATGAGCCATGGTTATACCAATATGACGAACAATTTGACGGAAGTGTATCTGGTCTATTTCATTCTGTTGTTGGCCCTGTTCTTTATGGGTGCTGGCCGTTGGTTCAGCCTGGATTGGTACGTTTACCGCAGCTTTATGAAACGCATCGATGACAAGGCGGCGGCCCAGCATGATCCGTTCGAAATTGATGCCACCGACGAGCCTGGCATTAGCAAGGTATAATGGCTTCCCCTCTCTGCAAAAGGCTGCTTTAGGCAGCCTTTTTTTATTGGCGGATTTCCCCACGTTCACGCATTGCCTTGACTTTGGCGTCGTTACGCTTCATCAATTGCAAGGTCAGGTAGATTTTGGCGGGAATGGACAGGAACAATCCGCCAGCAATCAGCCCCGCCACAATGGCGATCCCTGTCACTCCGCGTGCGGTCACAATGTCTGTGAAGATCACCAGCCCTACGCCCGTGGCGCTGATGCTCAGGCCGACGATGATCAGGGCAAACATAAAGCGTGTCACCTGTTGTTCTTTCATGGTTGCCTGCCTTTGCGGCTAAATTAAAAGGTTGATTATCCTATTGTGGATACGGGAGTAATTGACCGTTGTCAATTATGCAGGATCAACCAGTTGCCGAACTGAAAAGGTGTAGCTGTTGCCCCAGTTTTTGTAACAGTGCGTCCCGTTGTTGCAGGGCTTTTTCCTTGTGCAACAATTGTTGGTTGAGCTGGGCGATAATGGTGTCCTTCAGGTTGATCACCTTGTCACGCTGCTCAATTTTGTGTTCATAACTATGGTGTTCTGTGGCCAACGCCTGTTGTTTGCCGGTTAGCGTCGCCAGCATTTCCAGTTGCTGTTGCAAGGCGGTTTCCCGTTCCACGTATTCACGTTCACGGTCGTTGAGGGCGTCTGCGCGCTGCTGGATTTTGCGCAAGGTTTCTTCCTGTGCGCTTTCTTTCTGCTGATATTGGTTGATCAGTTCTGCTAGGTGGGTATGCAAGGTTTGTAAGGTGGTGTCACGTTCGGTGAACTGGCGTTCGCGGTCGCTGAGGTGGGTTTCGCGTTGCTGGAGCGTTTGTTCCTGCTGTTGCAGCAATTGTGTGGCTTTGTCCCGTTCAGCCTCTTGCTGCTGCTGCCTTGCGGTGAGTGCCGCCAACGTGTCCATATGCTGTAACAGCAGGGCTTCGCGGCTGGCGTGCTGACGTTCGCGTTCGGCCAGGCTTTCTTCCCGCAGGCGGATTTCTTCCTCCCGAGTCCCTAGTGCTTGGTCACGTTCATTGAGCAGGCGGCCTTGCTCCAGGATGTGCTGGTCCTTGGCTTGCATGGCCCTGTCATGTTCACCAAGTTGTTGGGTTATTGTCTCCAGTTGTTGCGCCTGCTGTTGGACGAACTGGTCTTTTTCCGCCAGCAACTGGTCTTTGCTGCTGGTGAGGGTGGCGTATTCGGCCAGACGGTTTTCCTTGTCAAGCAGGAGGTTTTCCATTTCCTTGATATGGGCGTCATGGCTGGCGATGCGCTGTTGGTGCTGTTGCAGGCTGTGGTCAATCGCCAGGATTTGTTCTTGCAGGGAGGAAATCGACTGGTCACGCTGCTGGATGTGTTTGTCGCGTTCCTGAAGTTGCAGGAATTGGGCGCTGATCTGTTCATCCCGGCGTTGCAGGTTACGTTCCCGCTCATGGATGGTCTGGTCGCGGACGGTGAGCAATTGCTCCTTTTCCTGTAACTGTACGCCGCTTTGGATGAGTAACTGTTCCCGTTCCTGGCTGATCTGTTCCTTTTCATGCAGCAGGCGGGTTTGCTCGGCCAACTGTTCGTTGCGCAGGCTGATCTGGTCGATTTTTTTCCTCATCAGCTTGTCGCGCTGGTGGAGCTGCAAGTCCTTTTCCAGGAGCAGGTCATCCCGGCGTTGCAACAGGCGGTCAACATCCCGCAGGCGCAGGTCGCGTTGCTGAACCTGGGTGTCACGCTCCTTCAGGTGGCGGTCACGGTCAGTCAGTTGCCGGTTGCGTTCATGCAGGAGTTGCTCTTGAACGTAGATGCGTTGCTGATGCTCACGCACCCAACGGTTGAGGGCATCCAGCTGCTGGCTGAGTTCTTGGACGCTTTCATCCCGTTTGGCGACCTGTTTGTCGCGATTTTCAATCTCACGGTCACGCTTGCTGATGTGGTTGTCTTTTTCTTCCAGGCGGCGGTTACGGATGTGGATTTGGTCTTCGCGTTCGAGGATATATTTTTCTTTCTGGCTGGCAAGTTGCTCAATGTCGCGGGCGCGGTTTTCCAGTTCGCGGATGATCTGGTCACGTTCGTGGATGACTTCCTCTTTCTGCTGGAGAACGGTATGGCGTTGGGCGAGCTGGTTTTCGAATGCTTGGGCGTTGCCCTGGCTGGCTTGCAACAACTTTTCTTTGTCGTGGAGCAACTGTTCCTTGCGCTCCATATGCTGGTCACGATCCCGCAGCGCTTGTTCCAGTGAGCCGATGAGCTGCTCTTTGTGTTTGAGGACAGTGTCAAGTTCGTTCAGCTTTTCCTCTGTCGCCTGTAGACGCCCATAAGCATCACGCCAGCGGTCAATCAACGTCTGGCGATCAGCAGCGGTCAGGAAACGATTGCCCTCGATTTTTTCAATCAGTGTCAATTCTTCGCGGTTCATTGTCATGCTGTTCGGCAGCTTATCCGGTTGTTCGCTGTGTGGCATAATAATGTGCTAAAAATAACAAGGCATGAATCAAGCACAAAAACTGAACCCCATGAGGTTATTAGCACTCTAAGAGGAAGAGTGCTAATATGAGCCATAACACTAACAGGAGGCTACATACATGAACAACGCATTGATGCTGAGAGGACAAACCTTGCCGGTTCCGGTAGGGAATCTGGAAAGCTACATCCATGCGATTCATTCCATCCCCGTGCTGGAAGCCGAAGAAGAGCGCGAACTGGCGGAACGTCTGAGATACGCAGGCGATTTGGAAGCGGCACGTCAATTGATCCTGCACAACCTACGTTTTGTGGTGAAGGTGGCACGCGGGTATAGCGGCTACGGCTTGCCACTGGGTGATTTGGTGCAGGAGGGTAATGTTGGCTTGATGAAAGCTGTCAAACGTTTCGAACCTGAAATGAATGTGCGCCTGATCTCTTTCGCTGTGCATTGGATCCGGGCGGAAATTCACGAATTTATCCTGCGCAACTGGAAAATTGTCAAAGTGGCGACCACCAAGGCGCAGCGCAAGCTGTTCTTCAATCTGCGCAGCAGCAAGCAGCGGCTGGGCTGGCTGAATCACGAAGAGGCGCAAGCCATGGCTGAAGATTTGGGCGTCAGCACGGCTGAAGTGCTGGAGATGGAGAAACGCCTTAGCGCCAATGATGTTGCTTTCGACCTGAGCATGGATCAGGAGGACGATGACTCCGCCAGCTTTTCGCCCAGCCAGTATTTGGCGGCGGATGATGCTGATCCGGCGGAAACACTGGAAGCGGAAGAGTGGGACACTTACACGCGGGAACGCTTTCAGGATGCATTGGCGAAGTTGGATGCACGCAGCCAAGATATTCTGGCCAACCGTTGGCTTGTTGAAAACAAGGCGACCTTGCATGAACTGGCCGAAAAATACAATGTATCTGCCGAACGTATCCGTCAATTGGAAAATGCAGCCATCAACAAACTGCGGTTGGGCGTGATGGAAGCTGCGTAAAGCTTGGTAGAAACGCCGCTTGTTGGGACAATAGAAAAAGGCCGCAAAAGCGGCCTTTTTGGTGAAGATGCTGGCGTTTAACCGAAGAACGCTACCGACAGGAAGCTGAACCACGCAAAAACAATCATCCCTATAATGAGAAGCATCGGGAAGCCATAATCCCAGCTCAACATATCTACATACCTCTATTAATCTTTGCAGGGGAAAGGATAAAAGAATACCTCCACCCTGACAAGATCAAAAGGCACTTGCAAATACATGTGATTGGCCAAAATGAAAACTGTTCATCCTGGCCATTTAGGCTTTTTCTCTTGCTTAACCGGAGAAAACAACGGAAAAGAAGCTGAACCACGCGAACACGATAAGGGCAACAACGATTGCCGCTGGCAGGCCGTAGTCAAAACTAAACATGTTATTTCCTCTCTAATAAAGTCACTGAGTGGCGCACAGTATGCCGAAAGATATTAACCGGTATCTTGACATGTCTCAATAATACCGGAATCCTTTCATCTGCATGTCATCAGAGATGGGCAGACTATGCGGCAGTCTGTCAGGCAAAAGGAAACGGAGATGCTCAGGTTAAACCAACTCATCCTGCGCACGGACGTTAGTGGGATGCCGCTGGAATGGATACATTTTCAAACAGCGGTCAAACTTTATTATACCGAGCAGGTGGCCTACACTTGCGGAACGCCCATTCTTAAAATCCATGGCGGCGTCAACGCCAAAACCGGACACCGCAGCCGGATTGATCTGAATTCCATCATTGCCACTTACGGCAGCAAGCATACGCTGTATGAACATTATGTGCCGCCGCTGAACAATCCAACCTTGTTTCGGCGCGACGACCATATCTGTTTGTATTGCGGCGAACATTTTCTGGAAAAGGACTTGTCCCGCGACCATGTCATGCCGCTGGTTCGGGGCGGACGCGATGTGTGGACGAACGTTGTCACTGCCTGCAAGCACTGCAACAGCCACAAAGGCGGGCGCACGCCGGAACAAGCCCACATGCCATTGCTGGCGATCCCGTTCCAACCCAATTATGCGGAATATGTCTATCTCCAGGGGCGGCATATCTTGGCTGATCAGATGGAATTCCTGAGCGCCCATTTCCCGCGCGACAGCAAACTGCGGGAACGCAGCCATTAATGGCGGATTTTGTCCTATAGTTAGGGCTGGTTCACCAAGGATCTACCTATGCCTGCATCGAGTTCGTTGTGGAGCCGTTTGGTTGCGTGGTTGTTCGGGCGCAATACAGCGGTTCCAACGGAGACGCCTACTGTTGTACCTAATGTGACGCCAGCGCCTGTCCCACCGTCTGCACAACCGGTTGCTCCAACTGCGCCAGTCCCCGCACCGCCAGTGTTTACACCACAAGGCGACCGGGAGCAGCCGCTCACGCCGGATTTACCGGCAGAGGGGGGCTTGCCAACGGAAGGCGTCAATCTGGGTTTCAGTATGTTGTGGAACAACCATCCGGCAATTGCGGATGGTGATGTGTTTCCTTGTAAGGATGGGCAAGGCAACCCCTATTTCGGCAACCAATGCGGCATCATGATGGGTTCCTGCTTGTTACGCAGCGGCCTGTTGTCCGGTTATGACCAGTCGGTTTGTTGGTATTCCGGTCATCGGGGGCATACCCTACGAGCGCGGGAACTGGCTGAGTGGATGCGCCGCCATCCGGAACGTTTCGGGTTGGTGGAGGTTCGCAGCAATGTGACCTGGGGAGCGTTCAAGGGGCGCACCGGGTTCGTCTGTTTCCAGAATTTCTGGGGCGAAGGGAATCAAGGCGACCATATTGACCTGTGGGATGGCACCGGGTTGGTTCGTCGGGCGACGGACGCGAGTCTGGAAGGGCCGGGAATGGCGCATGGTTCACTGGATTATTTTGAGCGTTCCGAGGAGGTCTGGTTTTGGCCCGTGCACTAGGAAGTTTGGCGGCAGGCGCACTGTTACTATGGTCATTGGCGGCTTGCGATTCAGGGTCGCAGCCGGAAAATAGGCCGCTGGCCTTGCCTGAACGCTTGGACAAGCCGCACGTTTCGGATCAGGCGAGTGTCGGTGGTTTGCATCTGGCGTTATGGGATGATGGTGGCGGCTGCAAACTACAGGTTGGGCAAGCGGCCCCGTCAACCTGGCTCAAGCCGATGGCTCCGTGTTATTTCATGCTGTCGCCGGGTGGGCAGCGTGTGCAGGTCTACCGGCATGACAAGACCACGCTGGTGGTCGCGGTGATTGGCACCCCCGCCAAAGGTGACCGTTGCGGGCAGGAAGTGCAGGGGTTGGTCGTCAAGAACGGGAAAGTTACCCCTTCAACTGCCGGGATGCAGGGCAGTGTCTATTGTGCAACGCAGGGCTTGCAGAATTATCAGTACGATTTGCTGGCCAAGTGACGGGGTGGGTCAGTTGCCTTCCACTATAAAACTGGCACCGAAATTGCTGGGAAAGTGGCTGCGCAGTTTGTCGCGCATGTTTTCCGCCTGCAACCGGCTGCCATATGCCCCGACCCGTAATTTGAACATCAGCCCGCGTGGTGTGTTCAGGCTGACTAGATAAGCGTCGTAACCATCCCTGAGCAATTGGTCCCGCCAGACATACAGTTGCCTGGAGTCATAGCCTGCTGCGACTTGCACGGCATAGCGGTTGTCCGTATAGCTGGTTTCTTCCTGCTGGCGGGTGACTGGCGCGGAACGGCGCTGGGTTGTCTTGTAGTAGTGGGTGTTGTCGGGTTCCCAAACATCCTCGTTGTAATGTTTGTCTGGATTGATGCTGGCGCTCCAGCCGGAAAGGTTGGGCTTGTAATTGACGAAAGGCAGTTTGCCCGCACGATACAACAACACCAACAGGATTGCGCCCGCCACCAGCAGCAGCGAATGGATCAGCTTGAAAACAAAGCCGCGCTGTTTGACAAGAGAACCCCTTGACATCCTGCCTGAACCGTTCACTCCAACCTCTTCTTTTGGCGTTTTGCAGCCCTATGACTATAGACAAAAAGGTTGGGCTGCGGGAACCGAAAATCCGCCATTCACCGATTTGTGAGCGCTTTCATCCAGAACACCATTGGTTTGGGGGAAACTGCCGTTTCGTTGGTGTCTTTCCATTCATAAGTGGTGCGCAGTTCAGGGCGCTGTTCGTAGCCGAAACGCTGCCAGATGGCGTCCAGCGGGACATAACCAGCAGGGCGCAACGGGTGGTCAGGGGGGCGCTCCACTCCGCAGAAAGTCAGGTGACTGAAACCGCCCAGTTTGCGGGCGTGCTCTTCGCGCCCCTGGAAGAACGCCTTGTAGACGCCGCGCCCACGGTATTGCGGCAGCAGCACGGATTCGGCGCAGTAAAACAAGGTTTGCGGGTCATAACCTTGTGCCACGAACGGCTTCTGGAAATCGGCCTCTTCATGCGCCATCGGCAGGCCGGTGGAAGCGCCGACGACCTGTCCCCCATCCAGCGCCAGCACGGCGATGCTGTCAGGCGAGTTGAGGTAGGTTTGCAGGTAGCGGGCCTCGTATTCCTCCGTCCCATCGTAGAGGTAGGGAAACTCACGGAACACGGTGATGCGCAAACGGGCAAGGTCAGCCAGATACGGCGCGATCGCGGAGCCGGACAGGGGCAAAATATGGAGCGGGCTGTTCATGTTTGGGATGGTAAGGATAAGTCCGTGATGTGGCAAGCGCCCACCATGCATGGGAGGCGGGGGTCGTCAGCACTCCTGGGTTTGCGTATTGCCGGACAATTTCAGCCCCGCCACATAAGCAGCGCTGTAAAACAAGCTGGATTGCAACGGGTTAAATGCCAGCAGTGGTACGGCGATGGCGTTGCTGGCGCTGAAACCGATCCACAAATACAGGTTTTTATCCAGGCGTTTGTGCAGGCGGCTGGCCATGCCGAACAGGCAGTCAAGCGGCTGCAAACTGTCATTCAGCAACAGGATCTGGGCGACCTCGCTGGTAATGGCGGAAGCGCTGCTTAAACAGACGGATACATTGGCCTGTTTCATGGCGATGGCGTCATTCAGCCCATCGCCGATAAAGCAGACCCGGTGGCCCTGTTCCTGCAACTGCTGGATCAGGGCGGCCTTGTCTTGTGGCAGGACTTCACCGTAAGCAGCGTCCAGCCCCAGTTCGGCAGCCAGCCGTTCGGTCGGTGCCTGTTGGTCGCCGGAAACAATGGCCAATTGCTGGAAACCGCGCTGGCGCAAGGCACCGATCAGGGCGGGAACTTCTGGCCGCAAGCGTGGATGCAGCTCCAGCGCGCCCTGGATGCCGTTATCTACTGCAATCAGGATGAACGTATGCCCAGCGGCGGCTTGCATCGCTGCTGCAATCGGGGCGGGCAGGGTGTGCTGGCCGGTTGCCTGCTGGATAAAACGCTGGCTGCCGACGCGGATTTCGTGCTGCTCCACACTGACGGTGACGCCCAGCCCTAGCTCATAGCGGCTGTTGGTCACAGTGGGCAAGGTCAATTGCTGCTCAATGGCTTGGTCATAAATGGCGCGGGCAATGGGATGCTCCAGCCGTTGTTCCGCCGCCGCCGCCAACGCCAGCAGGCTGTCGGCATCCAGGTCGGCGCAGGTGATGATCGCGGCGACTTCGGGGTGTGTCCGCGTCAAGGTGCCGGTTTTGTCAAACAGGATGGTGTCGATGTGCGGCAGTTCTTCCAGCATGCGCCCATCCTTGATGAAGACGCCCTGGCGCATGACGCCTTGCATGTGCGCGGCTGTCTGGGTCGACAGCATGGAACGGACGGCGTTGAGCGGGGCGCTGAACAGCAAGGCCATGGCTGGGTTGGGGCCGACAAATGGAATGGCGGCGGCACTGGTGGCAATGATCGGCAGGGCGATGCGGTTGGCCCAGGCTTCGCCTTTTAGCTGCAACTGTGTCTTGTAATCACGGGTCTGGCCCAACAGCGTGTTCAGCTTGCTGATGCGGGTTTCAGCGCCGCTGTGCGCGGCCTGGATCACAATGCGGCCGCTCAGGACGATGGTGGCCGCCATGACCGTATCGCCCACGGTTTTTTCCAGCGGGTTGGCTTCGCCGGTTAACGCCTGTTGGTCCACCAGTGCGGAGCCTTCCAGGATCAGCCCATCCACCGGAATGGTGACGCCGGTGCTGGCAATGACGCCATCCCCGGTTTGCACCTGCTCCAGCGGAACCTGCTGTTCCACACCGTCTGCCGCAATCCAGACAGTTTCAGGCGTCTGGTGGAAGGCGGCGGCAGCCAACTGGCTGGAGTCTTCCCGGCTTTTGCTGATCAGGTAGCTGCTGAAATGGTACAGCACATTGTGCATGGCGGCGGCGAAGTTGTTGCCGGTCGCCACCAACAGGATGGGCACGATGGAGCTGTAGCTGTCGTTGGTGATTTTTTTCTGTGTGCGCCAAGTCTCGAAAGCCCGCTGCAAAATGGGCGTCAGGGTGTAGCTGATCACGCCGATGCCGAGCAAGGCAAACGGCGGGGCCAGGAATGCACTGGCGGAAACCATCAAGACCGAGACGCCGCTGATTTTGGCTTGTAGCAGGCTTTTCGCTGGGTCGCTGTCTTCTGCCTGTGGCGCTGTTGCGGGCAAGGTGGAAAGCGCAGTCGCCGCCCTGGCTTGCCGGGAATCCAGCAGGCGCTTGCCCGCATAGACGCCTGCCATAATGCCAAGATTGATCAGTAACATGTCAGCTGTTTCTCCTCAGCAGGGTGCGTCGGTCGGGCTGGAAAGCGTTCAATTGCGCGTTCTGCGCCACCCCGGATGCTGTTTGCCTTGATTTGACAGAATGGCCGGAATTTAACATGACGCCAAGCGCCTGGGTGCTTTGTGTAACATTTCTTTACATTACTGCCTGCGTTTGCCGCTGGCGCTAAACTTATCCACAGCCCCGCCTTGAATTTCCACACGCTTCACCCCAGATTTGCCTCATCCGGCGCGCAGCGCCCCCCTATTTGAAAAAGAAGGTAGCCCACATGAGAATGGATAAACTGACCAGCAAATTTCAGTTAGCCTTGCAGGATTCCCAGTCCCTCGCCCTCGGGCGGGATCACCAGTTCATCGAACCCGTCCACCTGATGATCGCTTTGCTGGATCAGGAAGGCGGCGGGGTGCGCGGCCTGCTGACCAAGGCCGATGTCAACGTCAACCAGTTGCGCTCCAAATTGGGTGAAGCGCTCGACCGCATTTCCACCGTATCCGGCGGCGATGCGGGCAGCGTGCATGTCTCCAACGACCTCAGCAAGCTGCTGAACGTCACCGACAAGATTGCCCAGCAACGCAAGGACCAATACATTTCTTCCGAACTGTTCGTGCTGGCGGGGCTGGAGGACAAAGGTGCGCTCGGCAACCTGCTGCGTGAAACCGGCGCAACCAAGGGCGCGCTGGAAAAAGCCATCGAATCCATGCGCGGCGGCCAGGCCATCAACGACCCGAACGCCGAAGACCAACGCCAAGCGCTGGAAAAATACACCATCGACCTCACCGAACGCGCCGAGCAGGGCAAGATCGACCCCATCATCGGGCGTGACGAAGAAATCCGCCGCATGGTGCAAATCCTGCAACGCCGCACCAAGAACAACCCGGTGCTGATCGGCGAACCCGGCGTCGGCAAGACCGCGCTGGTGGAAGGGCTGGCGCAACGCATCGTCAACGGCGAAGTCCCCGAAGGCGTCAAGGGCAAACGCCTGCTCTCACTCGATCTTGGTGCGCTGCTGGCTGGCTCCAAATACCGGGGCGACTTTGAAGAACGGCTGAAATCCGTGTTGACCGACATTGCCAAATCCGAAGGCAATATCATCCTGTTCATTGATGAAATCCACACCATGGTCGGCGCAGGCAAGGCCGAAGGCGCGATGGATGCGGGCAATATGCTCAAGCCTGCTTTGGCGCGTGGCGAACTGCATTGCGTCGGTGCCACCACGCTGGACGAATACCGCCAGTACATCGAAAAGGACGCTGCGCTCGAACGCCGCTTCCAGAAAGTGCTGGTCGACGAGCCAACGGTGGAAGACACCATCGCCATCCTGCGCGGCTTGCAGGAAAAGTACGAGGTGCATCATGGCGTGGACATCACCGACCCGGCGCTGGTCGCGGCGGCGACGCTTTCGCACCGTTACATCACCGACCGTCAGTTGCCGGACAAGGCCATCGACCTGATTGACGAAGCCGCTTCCCGCATCCGGCTGGAAATCGACTCCAAGCCCGAAGCGCTCGACAAGCTGGAGCGCCGTTTGATCCAGCTCAAGATCGAACGTGAAGCGCTGAAAAAAGAGTCCGACGATGCCTCCAAAAAGCGGCTGGCTGACTTGCAGTCTGAAATCGACAAGCTGGAGCGCGAGTTCGCCGATCTGGAAGAAATCTGGAAGGGCGAAAAAGCCGCGATGCAGGGCACTACCCACATCAAGGAAGCGCTCGACCAGGCGCGGTTGGAATTCGACACTGCCAAACGCGCGGGCAACCTGCAACGGATGGCCGAGTTGCAATATGGCAGGATTCCGGAACTGGAGCAGCAACTGGCGGCGGCGGATGCGGCTGTCAACGGTGCGCAGGAAACCAAGCTGCTCAAGAACAAGGTGACGGACGAAGAGATCGCCGACATCGTGTCCCGCTGGACGGGCATTCCGGTCAGCAAGATGCTCGAATCCGAGAAGGACAAGCTGCTGCACATGGAAGACGTGCTCGGCAAGCGCGTCATCGGCCAGCATGAAGCAGTGGTGGCGGTTTCCAACGCCATCCGCCGCGCGCGCGCTGGGCTTTCCGACCCGAACCGTCCGAGCGGCTCGTTCCTGTTCCTCGGCCCGACCGGGGTGGGCAAGACCGAGCTGACCAAGGCGCTGGCGCAATTCCTGTTCGACACCGATGAGGCGATGGTGCGCATCGACATGTCCGAATTCATGGAAAAGCATTCCGTCGCGCGTCTGATTGGCGCGCCTCCGGGCTATGTCGGCTATGAGGAAGGCGGTTACCTGACCGAAGCGGTGCGCCGCCGCCCGTATTCCGTGATCCTGCTGGACGAAGTGGAAAAGGCGCACGCCGACGTGTTCAACGTGCTGCTGCAAGTGCTGGACGATGGCCGCCTGACGGATGGGCAAGGGCGCACGGTCGATTTCCGCAACACCGTGATCATCATGACGTCGAATCTCGGTTCACACCTGATCCAGGAAATGGCGGGCGAGGAAAACTACGAGCGCATGAAGGCGGCGGTGATGGAGGTGGTGGGTACGCATTTCCGCCCTGAATTCATCAACCGCATCGATGAAACCGTGGTGTTCCATCCACTGGATCAGGCCGAAATCCGCCAGATCGCCGACATCCAGCTCAACAACCTGCGCAAGCGGCTGGCGGCGCGCGAACTGGGCATCAATGTGACCGAGGCCGCGCTGGATCACATCGCTTCCGCCGGTTTCGACCCGGTTTACGGCGCTCGTCCGCTCAAGCGCGCCATCCA
Organism: Candidatus Thiothrix phosphatis; assembly: GCF_035668035.1. Lineage (NCBI taxonomy): Bacteria > Pseudomonadati > Pseudomonadota > Gammaproteobacteria > Thiotrichales > Thiotrichaceae > Thiothrix > Candidatus Thiothrix phosphatis. The sequence continues at coordinate 84,679 of NZ_JAYMYJ010000047.1, forward strand.
GAGCCAGTTGGAGAATCCACTGGCGCAGCAAATCCTCAGCAGCAAGTTCATGCCGGGGGACACGATCGTGGTGGATGTGCAGGATGGCCATTTGACCTTCTCACCGTTGGCCGAAGCTACCGAAGCCTAAACTGATACGGTTGAAGCAGTAAAAATGCCGCATTATCGCGGCATTTTTATTCGTGTCATTGTGGAAACACACGGTTTGTCAGCAAAAACATTGTTTGCTGTGTCGGAGATGGCGCACCGTTTCAAATGCGTTGGTTTCAGTGGGCTAAGGCGCGTAACACAGCTTGCGGTTCTTTCGCCACTACATGCAGCAATACCCGTGCTGCCCCATGCGGGGTGCGGTCGCCACGCTCCCAATGGCGCAAGGTGCTGACACTGATGCCAAACGTTGCTGCAAACTCCACTTGGGTCATTCCCACCTTGGCCCGAACATTTTTTACATCGATGGGTGAGAATTGATGCACTTTAGCTTGCAGGCAATTACCTTCTGCAAAGGCGACTGCTTCTTCCAAGCCTTGTTTAATGCTGGCAAATGCGCTACCCATGTTGTTTCTCTCCATAGTGCTTGATCAGGGTTGTTGTGAATTTTGCTAAATTGTTGCGTTCTGCTTTGCTGAGGTTGGCTTTTTCACCCTTGCCAAATACGGTCAATAAAAACAGTGGGATTGTTTCATTGTGGTAATAGTAGATGACGCGAATCCCGCCGCTTTTCCCCTTGCCTTGCGCTGCCCAACGGAGCTTGCGGATGCCGCCCGTACCTTGCATAACCGCTCCAGCATCAGGATTTTCTGACAAATAGCTGATCACGGAAGTGTTCTCTTCACCGGTGAGCAGTGAGGATGCCCTGCGTTGGTATTCGGGTAGTTCGACAATGGTTTGCATGGCTTCGATGCTAATCCAGTGGATTATAGATGGTCAATTAAAAGAGAAAAGGTTAACCAGCAGATGATGGTGCGTATTGGTATGTCCGCTGGCGCAGCAAATCCTCAGCAGCAAGTTTATGCCGGGAGACACGATCGTGGTGGATGTGGAAGCGGGACGCCTGACGTTTACGGCGTTGGCGGAGGCTACCGAAGTTTAACGCTATTTTGTGCTGAAAGAGAAACGCCGCCTGTTCGGGCGGCGTTTTTGCTTATCAAGGTTGTGAGCTACAGCTTGTAGGCTCATCGGTGTACTGCCAAGACTTTCGTATAATCAATGGTGAAGTTCTGCATACGGGCGCAATGGAATTTCTTATTGTTGAATGTAACTGTAAGTTTTTATCTACAGCATGTTGGAAATCATCCAAGTGTAGGTTCTCAAGTGTACCATGCTGGCCTAATTTTTTGACTTCCTCAATCTTGTCACATTTGAACCAAATCTTTTCGCTACTTTTATCACAGGGAGTTGCGTTATAACATTGATCTGTGTACGGATTGTCATTCCTTTCCGCAAATTTGCAAACCCTGATCCGGTATATTGCATGTCCGGCTACAGCTAAGTCTGTTTCAGGGCTCCATCCCCCTGCAACTACATCCCGTGTTCTAGTTTCTGCGTAATAAAGATAAAGCCAAAAAGGTTGTTGATCTTTCTATTGGTTTTCATGATCGGTAAGTTTATGGGGGATGGTCAGACAAAAAGCAAAAGCAAAGAATGGCTTTTCACTAGATTGCCATGCGTCAATTACTTTGGTTTGAAACCAATTATTGAATGGTTGGGCAGGATAAAGGTATTCGCGCATGAGCATTCCTTCGGCAGATTATAGACTTTGCCATTATGCTGCTTTTGATTTCAGTGAAAAGTCGGTATGAATCTCGGCAAAAGGCACACATACGCCGTTGCCTTCCCGCTCAACCACACCTTCTTCTATCAGGGCAACCGTATCATCATGCACCCGCCGGATGTCTCGCCCTAGCAACCTTGCCAGTTCGCGGATACTGACTGTGCCGGTTTCCTGCAACTTGGCAATCAGCTCCCAACGCTTGGGGGTGATTTTCTGGAACAGGGCGGCAGGGGAGGAAAAATAGATATGTTCAGGCTGGTAACTGCCCGTGTTGAAGGCTTGCAGGAAACCAGCCTTGAAATCCTGCATGACGTCAGCTTCGGAAGTAATGCTGATAATCAATTTTCTGTTCTGATTCATAATTTGTCTCCTGTCCTGAGCACTGTCACATCTGAGAAAAAATCTTCCAGCAGTTTTTCCGGTGAGATAAAAGTGTAAGGCTCTTCCCGTTCACTATATTTGAGGAATGGAGCAGGTTTTGCTGCTTTTAGGGATGCTGACCGATATGGTAGCTCAAGCGGACTGTTTCGCCACGGGTTAGAGGCTGCCGCAACTGGATGCTGAACAGCGAAGGGCGGTGCGCATTGCGCAGGCGGATGGCGGATGAGTGCTCCACCCAGCCGTTTTCCTGCGGGTGGCCTTGCGCATCCAGCACGGTGTAGTCCACATGCCCCAAGCGCACCGGCTCGGAACGGGTCAGGTGAATCTGTCCCTTGATGAGGTTTGGTTGGCCATCTGCGCTGTTTTCCACCCGCAAGGAGCGGAAAGCGACCGGCGCGGTGCTGGCGTCGGTGGCGAAAGTGACGCCAGCGCCAGTGGCAGGAGGAGTTGCGCAGGCGCTGGCTCCCAGCAGCCATAAGAGGGCAAGAATGTTGGCGGCAGGTTTGTACATGGGTGTCGTCTCCTTGAAAACGGGTTGGGTCAGGCGTTGGTTTCGTGTGAGCTGGGCGGTATCCGCGTTTTTTCGCCCTTGAGGATGAACTGGCGGTACAGCAGCGGCAGCAGGATCAGCGTCAGCGTGGTGGAGCTGACCAGCCCGCCGATCACCACCGTTGCCAGCGGCTTCTGGATTTCGGAGCCGGGGCCGGTGGCGAACAGCAATGGCACGAGCCCCCAGGTGGCGATACTGGCGGTCATCAGCACCGGGCGCAGGCGGCGCAACGCCCCTTCACGCACTACTGCAATTCCCCGGAACCCCTGTTTGTGCAACTGGTTAAAGAACGTCACCAGCACCACCCCGTTAAGCACCGCAATCCCCAGCAGGGCAATGAAACCCACCGACGCAGGCACCGACAGGTATTGCCCGGAAATCCCCAGGCTGAAAATCCCGCCGATCAGCGCCAGTGGCACGTTCCCCATCACCAGCACGGTCTGGCGCACATCGCGGAACGTCAGGAATAGCAGCAGGCCAATCAGCAGCAGCGCCAGCGGCACCACCACCATCAGGCGTTGGGCGGCGCGTTGCTGGTTTTCGAATTGCCCGCCCCAGGTAATATTGTAACCGGCAGGCAGTTTGAGTTTTTCCGCCACGGCTTGCTGGGCTTCTTCCACGAAGCTGACCAGATCGCGACCGCTGACATTGCTTTGTACCGTGACAAAGCGGCCAGCGTTTTCACGCTTGATGGAAACCGGCCCGTCGGTGCGGATCAGTTTCGCCACCTGATCGAGGCTGATGGTGCGGCCATCCGGCAGCGTCAGGCGGATGTTTTGCAAGGCGGTGGGGGCGTTGCGCAATTCGGCGGAACCGCGCAGTTGCAGCGGAATGCGGCGGCCTTCCTGCTGGATGGTGCCGATGATTTCGCCTTCGAGCTGGGTGCGCAATAAGGCGGCAATGTCATCCACCGTCAGGCCGAAGCGCCCGGCGGCGGCGCGGTCGATTTCCGCTTTCAGGTATTGCACGCCATCGTTTTGCTGGGTGTAAACGTCAGTCGCGCCGGGAATTTTTTCCAGCAGAGTGGCGAGTTGCTGGGCAAAGCCGTTGAGTTTGTCGAGGTCGGAGCCAAAAATCTTGATGGCGACATCGCCCCGGCTGCCGGTGAGCATTTCCGACACGCGCATGTCGATCGGTTGGGTGAAGCCGTAGGCAATGCCGGGGAAGGTGTCCAGCACCTGACGGATTTGTTCCTGCAACCATTCCTTGTCGGGGGTGCGCCATTCCTCCAGCGGTTTGAGGACGAGGAAGGAGTCGGTGTCGTTCAGGCCCATTGGGTCGAGGCCGAGTTCGTCCGAGCCGACACGGGCGACAATGCGCTGGATTTCGGGAACCTTCTCCAGTAAGGCAGCCTGTACCTTCTGGTCGGTGGCAACACTTTGCTCCAGGCTGATCGACGGCAGTTTTTCCAGTTGCACAATCATGTCGCCTTCATCCATCACTGGCATGAAGGTCTTGCCAATGAAGGGGTACACCGCCACTGCGCCCGCCAGCAGTGCTGCGGTCAGCAGGTAGGTGGATTTGGGGAAGCGCAGTGCGCCATCCAGCACCGGAATGTAGATTTTGCGGGAAATGCGCAGCAGCCACGGGTCATCGTGCGATGCTTTCTTCAGCAGCCAGGAGGACATCACCGGAATGGTGGTCAGCGCCAGCAACAGCGAGGCGGACAGCGCAAACACAATGGTCATGGCCACCGGGGCGAACAGTTTGCCTTCCAGCCCTTCCAGCGACAGCAGCGGCAGGAACACGATGGCGATGATCAGGATGCCGGAACTGACCGGTGCAGAAACTTCCTGGGTTGCCCACAGCACTTTCTGGATTTGCGGCGTATTAGCCTTTTCGTCGTCATGGGCGAGGTGGGCGACGATGTTTTCCACGATGACCACGGCGGCATCCACCAGCAAACCGATGGCAATCGCCAGCCCGCCGAGACTCATCAGGTTGGCGGAAAGCCCAAACTGGCGCATCAGGATAAAGGTGCCAAGCACTGACAGTGGCAGGATCAGCGCCACCACCAGCGCAGCACGCACATTGCCGAGGAACGCAAACAGGATGACGCCGACCAGCACCGCCGCTTCGGTCAGTGCCTTGCTGACGGTGTGGATGGCCTTGTCGACCAGATTGGCACGGTCGTAGAACGGTTCGATCGTCGTGCCTTCCGGCAGGGTGGCAGAGATTTCCGCCAGTTTGGCCTTCAGCGTCGTGATTAACTGGCCTGCATTCGCGCCGCGCAGACCCAGCACCAGCCCTTCGACCGCTTCGCCTTTGCCGTTTTGGGTTACCGCACCGTAGCGGGTGAGTTCGCCGAGTTCGACTTTGGCGACATCGCCGACCGTCACGGGGATGTCGTCCATGCTCTTGATGGCGATCTGGCGCAGGTCGTCCAGTTGTTTGATGCCGCCTTCGATACGCACCACCCAGGTTTCCTCGCCTTCATCGACACGGCCAGCGCCGTCGTTGCGGGTGTTGCTTTCCAGTGCGGTGCGCAGGTCATCCAACGTGAGGCCACGGGCGTTGAGGGCGGCAAGGTCGGGGGTCACTTCAAAGGTGGTGACCCGTCCGCCAAGTGCGTTCACATCCGCCACGCCGGGCAAGGCACGCAGTTGCGGGCGGATGGTCCAGTCCAGTAGGGTACGCTTTTCCGCCAGCGGCAACGGCCCTTCGATGGTGAACATGAACATTTCCGACAGCGGCGTGGAAATGGGTGCCAGCCCGCCGCCGACATTATCCGGCAGGTCGCCCTTGACGTTGGCGAAGCGCTCGGAAACCTGGCTGCGTGCCCAGTAAATGTCAGTGCCTTCCGCAAAGTCGATGGTGATGTCAGCCAGCGCGTATTTGGACACGCTACGCAGGATGGTCTGGTTGGGAATGCCGAGCAGTTCGGTTTCGACCGGCTGGGTGATGCGGGTTTCGACTTCCTCCGGGGTCATGCCGGGCGCTTTCAGGATCAGTTTGACCTGGGTGGTGGAAACATCCGGGAAGGCGTCAATCGGCAGTTGCTGGAAGGCACGGATGCCCAGGGCAGCTAGCAGCAGGGTGACGCCCAGCACCATCCAGCGCTGCGCCAGCGAGAATTCGGTGATCCAGTTGAGCATGGTTTACTCCCCGCCTTCCTGCCATTTGGCCTTGAGTGCCGCCACGCCCTTGACGGCGACTTTGCTGTCAGGTGCAAGCCCGCTGATGCTGGCGTCTTCACCATTCTGGTTCTGCACCTTGACGGCGGTGGGGATGAAGCCATCTGCGGTTTCCACGAAGACGTAGGCTTTATCCGTCACCCAGGCGATGCTGCTGGCGGGAACGTGTTGGGTGGAACCTTGCCCGCTCTGGCCGAGGATGCGCACCTTGACCGACTGGCCGGGGTGCAGCACGGTGTCTGGCTGTTCAATGTCGGCGCGCACCAGCATGTTTTGGGAGGCATCCAGCGCTGCCTTGAGAACGGTGATTTCACCCTGAATGCCGGTATCGGCCACTTCCACGCGCTGACCCGTGCTGAGTTGATGTGCCTTGTCCAGCGGCAGGGGAATTTCCAGCCCCAATTTGAGCAGGTTGCCGATTTTGACCAGGGCTTCAGGGGCTTCAACCCGCTGGCCAGGTTCAACCAGGGTTTCGATAACCCAGCCGTTGATGGGGGAGACAAGGGTGATTTCGCTGCTTTCGCTGTCGGGTTTAGCACCCAATAGGCGGATGGTGGCGGCGGCGGTTTCCACATCGGACTTGGCGAGTGCGACTTCATTCTGGGTCAGCAGCCAGGTGTTTTTGGCAATCAGCCCCTGATCGGCAAGGCGCTTGTCACGCGAGGCATTGTCGGCGGCCAGCCGGTATTTGAGCGTGGCCTGCACGTATTGGCGGCGGGCTTCTATCAGGTCAGGGGAGGAGAGGCTTACCAATGGCGCACCTGCCTTGACGGTTTCACCGGATTGATAACGTAAGGTGGTGACCAGCCCGTCGGTCGGCGCGGCCAGCACCCGCACACTGTCGGGCGGGAGGATGACTTTGGCGGTGACTTCCATCCCCAGCCCGGTGGCACTGCTGGTGATCGGGGCGGATTCAATGCCCATGGCCGCGCGTTGTTCCGCCGGAACCGGAACGGTGTCGGCAGCTTGGGCGGCAATGGGTAATGCGATAAAAAGTGCAAACAGTGTCTTGGACATGAGGCTAACGGGCTCTTGCTGTATTACCTGATATACAGCGGAGTCTATTAGTCAGCCCTAATGCATGGCAGTCGGCAAAAGGTCTGAACGGCGGGTTTTAGGGCATATGCCCTACGGTTTGTCAGTGAGAAAGTCTTCAAAAAACCAGCCTGCGAATTCGTGCCTGCCATTGAGGCCGGACTTGCGGTAGACGGCAATGGCCTGCTGGCGCACGGTTTTTTCCTTGGTCTGACGGATGGCGGCGATTTCGTCGAAGCTCAAGCCCTTGAGCAGCAATAGGGCGATTTCCTTTTCGGTGGGGCTGAGTTGCCATTCGTCCAGTTGTTGCTGGATGAGTTCCAGATAGCCCTGTCCGGCCTGTTGCAATTTTTGGTGCAAGGTGGTGATGCGGGCGTGGGAGCTGTGCAACTGGAGGCGGAGCGATTCAATTTCGCGCCGCTTGCGCTGGTTTTCCCATAGCAGGTAACCGGCACCGGCAAATGAAATCAGCACGACAATGGCGTCAACGCTCAGGTGCAGGGCGTTGCGGTCGGCTTTGTACAGATCCAGGGTGAAGCCATAGGTGTGCAATACCGCGACAATAATCAGTAATGCAATCAGGAGGGTTTCTTTGCGTGGATACATTGCCTTGCCGGGTGTGTCGTGATTGAACTGTGATTTTAGGCAAGCCAATGAGGATGTGCAAAGGCTGGGCGCGGAGGATCTGTTGGTGAGGAAGCGCCAGACCAGGCAATGGCTCCCTGATCTGGCGGGAATGCCTATTTGCTGGCCAGGTTTTTCTGGGCTTCCGCCAGCGCCAGTTTGATTTCCTGCCGTCGGCCTGCATCCGCTATCTGCCGGTTGGGACGGGCAGGGGCTTTGAGGGCGGCGTTGAGATAAGTTTCCGCCTCGTTATAGCGCTTGGCGCGCAGTAAAAAATCACCGTAGAAATAGTTGTTGTCGATGTCGTTCGGGCCGATTTGCAGGGCTTGTTTCAGATACTGTTCGGCTTTTTTGTCGTCACCGAACGAAACCGGCCAGCCGGGAACCTGATAGTACAGTACGCCCAAGGAGGCCTGCGCGGAGCCGTTCATGGCCCCCGGATTGGTCTGGATGGCTTGTTCAAGCAGCGTTTTGGCCTTTTTCACCGTACCCAGCGCCGACATGCTTTTGACAATGCCAGCGTCAGTGGAAAGGATGATGCCTTCCCATATGACCGGCTCCACACTGTTGGGGTTGGCGGCAACGGTTTGGGCGGCGGTTTTTTCCAGTTCATGGATGGCTTGCAGTTTGGCATCCTTGTCCGCAACCTGATATTTGATCCGGTCCCATTCCTGCTGGAGTTTGAGGACATCGGTGTCCGTACTGGCGAATGTGGGGATGGTGGCAGCCAACAGGCTGAGGCTAATGATGGTTTGGGTCAGTTTCATTAATGTGTTCCTGAAAATCAGCGTTTGTAGGAGGCGAGAATGTCATCGGCGATGTCGCGTTTGCCGAGCAGCGCCCGGTCGATCAGCCCGGGCAGCAGGGCGTTCAGCCGTGTGAAAAAACCTTCCGGCTGGCCGATGGTGACGCGCTTGCGCCGGTGCGCGATGGCCTCGGCGATGATGGCGGCAACTTTTTCCGGTGAATCGTTGGCGACGCCGGTGCGCCGGTGCAATTCCTCAATCATGGCGGTGTTCAGCGGGGTGCTGACCGCGCGTGGGGCGATATGGGTGACGTCAATGCCTTTGCCCGCATATTCCCGCCGCAGGGCTTCGGAAAACCCCGCCAGCCCAGCCTTGGTGGCGGAATAGGTGGAGAAGTGCGGGAACGCCAGCGAGCCGAATACCGAGCCGATATTGACGATCTGCCCGCCGCCACGCTCCAGCATGCTTGGGATCACCGCCTGGGAGAGGCGGATGGGGGCTTCCAGGTTGACCGCCAGCATGTTGTGGAGATGGGCGGGATTCTGGTCTGGCAAATGGCCGAAATACATCATGCCAGCGAGATTTATCAGGATGTCGGGCGGATAACGGTTCAATTTGCCGCACAAGGCGCTGAGTTCCTCCGCATCGGCCAGATTGACCACCCAGGCGTCATTGCCGGGGTTGCAGTCGATGACGGTGACCTTGACGCCCTGCCCGCGCAGAATGGTGGCCAGTTCCTGGCCAATCCCGCCGTTGCCGCCGGTCAGGACGGCATGTTTTCCGTTAAGCGGCATGTTTCATTTCCTCGCCGACCAGGATGCTGGCCAACACGTTGGCGAACAGGCGGAAAGTGTTGCGCGCCACCTCAATGATGGCCGCTTGATCCAGCGGGTCATCGATATGGTTGACCAGTTGGCGGAAGAACTGCATGTGGCTGATGTCCAACTTGCCATGCGACTGGAGGTAGGTAAACGCTTCGGCAGGCAGGCCAAGCGTCTGCTGGATGCTGTTTGCGCCCTGGGCTGCGATTTGGGTGGAGGTGCTTTCCAGCATGAACACCATGCCAAGGAAACCGACCGGGTTGCGGCGGTTGATGTAATCGTAGTTGTAGGCCACCAGCACTTCCGTTTCCAGATGCGGGGTGGAGAGGCGGGCGGCCTCCTTGTCACCGCCAGTGGCGGCGATGTCGTTCAGAATCCATTCTTCGTGGCCGATTTCCTCTTCAAGGTATTCGACGATGGCGTGGTGCAGCCATCTATGCTCTTCGGGCAGCCGCACGCCCATCGCCATCAGGAAGCGCACGGTATGTTTGACATGGTGGTACGCCTGTATCAGGTAGGCGCGGTAGGTTTCCACACTGATGTCACCACGCAGTGCGTTGGCCAGTTGCGGCACGGCGTACAACTGCTGGCGTGCGCCAGCGGTTTCCTGTACGAGGCGGTCGTAAAAATTCATGCTTGTTGTTCCTCTTGTTGTATCAAGTCGCGGTATCGGTTGGCGATCGCTTCCCGGCGTGGGCGGCCAGTGCCGGTGAGCATGCCGTCTTCCGGTGTCAGCGGAGCGATGGGGTGAAAGGCCCGTACTTTGGCGTATTCGGGCAGTGAGGCGTTTGCCCGTTGCACAACGGCGTTCAGGTCGGCCTGCGGCGCGCTGGGGACGAGCAGGGCCCCCAGCCACGGCTGGGCGTCGCCGTAAACCACTGCCTGGGCGATTTCTGGCTGATTGAGGAGGGCGCTTTCCACCCATTCCGGCGACACATTGCGCCCGAACGAGGTGATCAGCAGATTTTTTCTGCGCCCGGAAATGTGCAGGAAGCCATTGGCGTCAAGGTGGCCGAGGTCGCCGGTGGCGAATGCGCCGGTTTGCCTGTCGCCATGCAGGTAGCCGAGCAGGGCGGGGTTGTCGATGATGATTTCCCCAGCGTTGTCGCAGTGCAGGCGGATGTGTGGCAATACCTTGCCGGTGGAGCCGATTGCGGCGCTGGCTGGGGTGTTGAGGGACACAACCGAGCCGCATTCGCTCAGGCCGTAGCCTTCGTAGACCGGCAGACCCAGCGCCTGCGCCTGCAACAACAAGGCGGGGGATACTTTAGAGCCGCCTACCGCCAGGAACCGCAGGCCAGGAAGCCGCATTTCAATCTGTTTCAGCGTCCAGGTCAGGCCGCGCAACAATTCAGGCACGAGAATGGCCGAGGTGATCCGGTGTTTCGTCATGTTCAGGATCAGGCTGTGGAAATCGGGCTGGAATGGATTGCCCATGCCGATCTGCGGCAGGCTGTAGAGATGGCAGCGGGCACCCGCCAGCAGGGTGGAATATACCCCAGCCACATTTTCCAGCAGGATGGCCAGTGGCAGGACGGACAGGTGATCCGCCGCATGTTGCGCGCCGATCACGGTCAGCAGGCTTTGCGCGACCTGCTCCACGCCGTGCTGGCTCAGGCAGACGCCTTTGGGGGTTCCGGTGGTGCCCGACGTAAAGGTGATTTTTGCTGTTTCGGGTGGAAATTCCACTGCATCGGTGATGCCGGTGGGCTCCAGCCCCTGGGCGGTAACGAGATGGTCGATACCGGCGCTCTGGATGACGTGGGCGGTTTGCTGGCGGGTGAAAAAGTCGGGTAACGGCACACAAGTTACGCCTGCCGCCATCGTCGCCAAATCCCACAAAACCCAGTCTGCACTGTTGTCTGCTTGGATGCCAAGCACACGGCAGTGGCTGTCGTGCAATTGCTCCGCCTTATCAGCGACGAGGGCAGGCAGCTCTGCGTAAGTGATATGCCGGTGGTCATCGGACAGGGCAATCTGTTCCGGTCGGGCGCTGGCGTGCCGCCTGAGGGTTTCCAGCAATAGGCTCATGACGGGCTTCCCGTGTGGTAGCAAAACGGCTCCTGGTTTTCATAGACCGACCCCAGGGTGCGTTGCAGGCACTCGACGCCGTGCGCTACCGAGCCCGCCAGCACATAGGGGCGGGTTGCATAATAATTGCCCCAGTCATCATCGGTCGGTGCCAGTAGCGAGGGTCGGGCCTCACAGAGGGTTTGCGGCTGCAAACCCAGCATTTTCAAGTGGCGGCGCAGGTCCAGCGTGCCGGTGACTACCGTGTAACGGACGTTGCGGAAGTCCAGGTATGACGCGAGTGCGGCAAACAGAAAAACGGATGAGCCGCCCCCTGCGGACGCTAGCGCGCCGATTTCCACGATTTCACGACGTGTGACCGCCTGACCGTATAGGGTGGCAAGTTCCTGTTCAATGGGTGCAGCGGTGTATTGCTCTAGAAACAACGGTTGTTGGTGTGCGTAACGGAAGCCTGCGGCGGCGAGGATTTCGCCGTCCTGATTACTGACTGACGCTGATCAGGTAGGGGTAGTGGATCTGGATGCTTGCCTGGTACGCATCACGAAAGATGGTTTGGATGAAGCCTTCCACCCTGAGTCGATCGGGGCCGACACTGCCGGTGATGTCGACGGCTTTGGGCATGACGTGGCTTATTTTGGCGATGCGTCGGCCTTGAAAGCTCAGTCTGGCAGTTTCCAGAGCGTTTTCGCGCAGATATAACGATAGCACCGGGTTTTACTCCTTCCGCAGGGAATTTAATCTATTGGGAAATCCCCCGGCTTTGCCGGGGAGACGTGCATAGTTTGA